>CAMLEX010000170.1 GCA_946479055.1 uncultured Bacteroidota bacterium
AAAATAGTCCTGCAGCAATTACTGCATAAATAATGTATGCAAGAGGAGTTCGCCAAAACGGAGGTTGAATGTTGATTCGCAATGTTTTTATATCACTCCACGAACCGTCCCTGTCTAACACTTTTACTTTAAGAGTATAATGGCCGGGACTAAGGTTGGTATAAGTAGCCCTACGCTGCGTTCCGTCGGCATACAGCCAGTCCTTATTAAACCCTTCCAGCTTATATGCGTATTTATCGCGGTCGCTATGTGTAAAATCAAGTGAAGCAAATTCAATAGAGAAAACATTTTCTGTGTACTTGAGGTCAATTTCCTGAAGTTTAGATAAAGATTGTTCTAGCAAAACCCGGTTATTAACCAGCTCGCCGGATTCAACGTTCTTATTTAGTATCTGCAAACCGGTGAAAACAATTTTGGAATGATTCACCAGGTTTTTGATTTTATCCGGGTCAATGATATTAAACCCGGAAGGTCCGCCGAAAATCAGTTCGCCTGTCCGTGTTTTGAGCGCTGCATTGTCATTGAATTCACGGTTCTGCAGATTGTTTGTCTCATCATAACTAATGATAGAAAAAACAAGACCGTTTTTGTCTTGTTTCGGAATAGCATTACATAATCCGTTGGGTGCAGAAAGCCAAAGCGTCTGATGATTGTCTTCAAGAATATTCAATATCATATTATCAGGCAGCCCATCAGATGTAGTAAATGTTTGAAAACCTTTTGTTTGCTCATTAAACAAATTCAACCCTTCCCGGGTACCTACCCAAATTCTTCCCTTGCTGTCTTCCGTAATACAGATTATATTATTGTTGCTTAAACTGTTTTTATCATTGTTGTCCTGGTAAAAGACGCGGTTGGCTGTATTTTTTTCAAAAACGGCGATTCCTCCGGACGTACCAACCCATAAATCCCCTTTCTTATCCTGCAGAATGGACGAAACAAAATTGGAGGGTAAAGGATCTTGCGGTCCTCCTTTGTATTGATAATGTTTAAAGTGGTTCGTATTTCTGTCAAAAAGATCCAATCCTCCGCCCAAAGTACCGATCCATAAATTCTGTTCCCGGTCTTCAATTATTTCCCACACATTATCATTGGCCAGGCCCGAAGTATCATTATCATCATGCCTGTAATGTGTGAACTTCTTTCCATCGAAGCTGTTAAGACCACCGAAATATGTTCCTATCCAAAGAATACCCTCATGATCCATACACAAGCTTACAATTACATTATTGCTCAGGCTGTTTTTATTATTGGGGTCATGCAGGTATTGTTTAAATGTATTTTTTTCTCTGTCGAAATAGATCAATCCCCCGCCATTGGTCCCAATCCAGATATTACCGGATTTATCTTCAACAAATCGGTTGACATCATCGAATGGAAGACTTCTTACATTCGATTCCTGGTGACGATAAAGCGAAAACAGTACTATGTTACTATTTAAATAATTAACTCCCTGCTTATAAGTTCCCAGCCAGATAACTCCATTATCGTCTTTATACATTGTAGTTATGCTGTTTTGACTAAGACTCCGCGGATCTTTGGGATCATTGAGAAGATAACTGGTGCTGAAGTTGTTGTTTTTGTCAATCAGATTTATGCCTCCATGATCCGTTGACACCCAAATCAAGCCGTTGTTATCCTGAACGACTTGACTTACGATGTTTGAATTTAATCTTGAGGGAAATGAATTTTCATTAAACTGTCTGATCGAATTATACTGTGGCTGAAAAAGAAAAACGCCGTTATTGAGAGCCCACAGCCAGATATCTCCGTCATTGTCTACAAAAAAATTAAAAGAATTGTTTGCTTTGTTCAAATTTTGCAACGCAGTGCTGGAGGAAATGAACTTGTTTAAATTTATATCATATTGCTGCAAAAATCCATTCTGATACAGCAGCCATAATTTTCCATCCTTTGTTTCTTTAATGGAGATAATTTTCTCAGAACTGTTCAAGCCGGAGTTCTGCCTGAAAGATTTTGTCTTTTTTTCTGTAGTGGAATACAAGTACAGATCAGCGTTGTCGTAAAGGAACCAATATCTCCCGTTGTTTCCTCTTACAATATTGGTTATCGGCCCCGAAGGCAAACCGAGAGATTGCAGATAGCCATAATAATCAGCAACAAATTTTTCTGTATGTGAATCATAAATACAGACCCCACCCATTGTCCCTATCCACATCCTTCCATCGGGAAGTTCATAAAGTGAATAGATGCTATTATCCAGCAAAGATGAACTGTCATTGTAATTTTTACGAAATATCCGGCTCGAATATCCATCATAGCGGTTGAGCCCAGAAATAGTACCAAACCATACAAAGCCGTCCGAATCTTTCAGTATGGCGCTGACCTGGTTATGTGAAAGACCGGTATAGGTGTCTAACTTGGAAAAATTATAGTGGGTACTTTGCGCAAAAGCAGAAAGCGAAAGTAATACCAGCACAATCCAAATAGGGAAACGCATCAAATCAATTTTAGCTTTGGAAAAATTTTGTAGTCTTAAGCATAGGGGGTCAGATTTATGTTCACGCAAAAATCGGGATTAAGTAACAAAATGGGAAGGATTATCGAATTTTCCTACCCGTTATCCATTTCTTACAAGAATTTATGAATAGGATACGCAGTGATCACATGAAGGACAAAGTAAAGAGTATCAGAACTCAAAGAAGAAAAATATGCACGCTGCGAGGCCCCTTAACTACCGAAATATAAAATACCACTATAGATATTGAGTGGTTTTTGAAGGCCGTAAATGTTAACTGGTCATTTACACGGTATCCAAGTGCGTTACAGGGTATAAAGTCATAAGGTTTTAATGTTTTGAATCGATATAAAATCAAAAAGGCTGCCGCCTATCTTGAGGCAGCCTCTCTTTTTTCTTATCAGGCGGAAACTATTGCAGCAGTCGTTATATTAAACTGCCTATCTATAATTTTCAAAGGAAAAGCGGGCCTTCCAGGAACAAGAAAACAGCATGTCGAAATCTCTGTCCCTGGTGACGTTTTTTCTTATCTTAGAATACGCTCCGTTCAGGGCCCGTTTCGCTACTTGTATAATAATATGGTTACTGTAAGATCAATGGTCTTATAAAAATATTTCTGAAAAAAATAAATTCATTGAAATGAAAATTTCATGGAAAAGCTCAATAAAATTATTCTTTAATGTACGAACTCGCTCCCTTCCTGATTATAAATATCAATAACACTTCAGCCGTAGCGTTTGAATTTAAGTTTTCCAAACGTGTATGCAATATGTTTTTTGTTTCATGAAACATCTGCCCTGCCATATAAGTTTTCGCCCCCTCTCCCTCCAACGCAACAACTACTTTACCTTTTATAACATAGCCAAACAAATCAGCATCATGCCGGTGTGCTACTGAGTCAACAAAACCTGCCGGAACGGTCATCAGCGTGCTTTGCATGGAATAATCCTTTATATCATCACTTAATTGAGCCTCTAATACACCCTTAAAAGTTAATTCTTTTACTTTATTTTTTGGTGAAACTGAATGGTGTTCTGTATGTTGAGCGTAGATATTTCCAAAGTAAACGAAGAAAACGAGGAATGTGAATATTTTGGTCATTTTTTTTGATTGAAAATTATTGTATTTGATGTTCGATAATCAGGTATTGATGTCCATTCTTGTGAATAAGGTCACAAGATAAATTTTCTATGGTTGGTCCAATTTCGGGCATTTGACATTCATAACGTTTAATATTTGAGTTTGGCAACAGAAAAAATAATAGTATAAGGTTCAGGAGGAGCTCTCTCAAGGGCATGAAATTATATTAAAAAGCTTTATGCCTGCTTGCAGTTAACATTGCCACCTAACTTATGACGAAAAATCAGCTTTTTGTAACATTATAAGCCCTTGTCTGCAACATTTGAGTCCTCTGTTTCTACCGGTATGGCAATAGTTTTACCGCATTGCTTCAAGTGAAAGAATGTTATATGAAAAAAACGACTGCTACAAACATTACCGTAAGAAAATCAATTGAAGGATCACATCACGCATCGAAACTTAAAAGTATTAGTAAAAAGAAAAACATCGTTTGCCATATGAGTACATCAGTCAAAAAATTACATCGTTTATCAGGTGTCATCATGGCATCTTTCCTGCTGCTGCATCTAACCAATCATTTGTTTGCATTAGGCGGTCCTTCTTTACATATTAGCGTAATGAATTTATTCCGGCATATCTACAGGTTTCCACCCATTGAAATTCTTTTGTTGTTATGTGTTTTGTTCCAGGTCATAAGCGGTATCTGGCTTGTTTTCAAAAAAGGCTTTTTACGACAACCTTTTTATATAGTTATACAGGTACTAAGCGGGTTATATCTTTCCTTTTTTATGATATATCATGTAAGGGCAGTACTACTGGGCCGTTTTCAATGGAACGTGGACACGGATTTTTATTTTGCGGCGGGAGTGGCCAATCGCTATCCTGAGAAATTATTTTTTATCCCTTATTATACTCTTTCACTGGTATGTATGTTTGCGCATATTGCCTGTGTGCATTATATAAAGAGAATGGAAAAGTTAAACGATACTTCCTTTTTTATTCCTGTGGAAATGTTTCGGAAAAATTCAAAAAGAGAAGCAATCGGGATTTGTATTGTAGGTGCTCTCATTACTTCATTAATAATGATTGCTTTAACTGGTACACTATAACTGTATCCTAAGGGCTGAACTTAGTATTTTTTCATAAGCCATAGTTACCGGGTCCTACCAATGCTATACCGAGTTTTCCGTTTTTGTTTTGCGTGGTTTTCTGTTTTTCTTTTTCATCACCACTGCATTTATCTCTGCGATTAAAATAAGCATACAACTAAGGATGCCGTAGTTTTTACATTATCCGTTGCGGCAACACAAGCCGGCCATTACAGGGATCTTTATTGTATGGTTATCTCTTTACTTATAACGTTGGATGTCGTTTTGTTTTTTATCCCGGGCTGTCCACCACCGATGCTAAGTACAACCTTGTCTTTCGGTTGGTATAAGGTTCCGGTTTTTTCATTTACCAGTGATAACTGTTCCGGTGTGAGGGTAAAGCTTACTGTTTGACTGCTTCCTGCTTTTAGAAATATTCTTTTAAATCCCTTCAATGATTTTATCGGGGCCTTTTCTTTACTATCCGGGTATGATATATATAGCTGTACCACTTCCTCGCCATCTCTTGTTCCTGTATTACGAACCATCACATTGACAGAAAGATTTTTATTTTTTGCAAGTATGGCTGGAGCTTTCATTCTGCTATATGCAAACCGTGTGTAGCTCAAACCAAAGCCAAACGGGTATAATGCTTCTCCCTTAAAATAACGATAGGTCCTTCCGTCCATATCATAGCTCATAAAAGAAGGAAGGTCGCTGTCGTTTTTGTAAAAAGTTACCGGTAAGCGGCCGGCAGGGTTATAGTCACCAAACAACACATCAGCAATAGCAGTGCCGGCACTTTGCCCGCCATACCATGCATTAATGATGGCCGGTATATTTTCATTTTCCCAGGGAACAGCAATAGCGCTGCCTGTCATCATTAGAAACACAACCGGTTTGCCCGTGGCGTGCAAAGCCTGCATCAATCTTGTTTGTACGGCTGGCAATAGAATGGAAGTTCTGTCGCCGCCGCTGAAGCCGGGTGCATTAACAGGCATCTCTTCTCCTTCCAACTGGGGAGATATGCCACCTGCATAAATAATTACATCGGCATCTTTTACCTTAGCGGCTACTTCAGCAAAATCGGTTCTTTTAAAATTTCCTGCACGCAATGCAACATTTCCTTTTCCTTCACCCTGCCAGTATTCCAGCACAAGCCTGTAAACGGAATCTTTTTTGATCGCTAATTCATAGGTCCTGGCGCCCCAGCGATTGCGCTGCCAGGCATTGATGACTTCTTTATTGTTAACAAAAAAGCGATACTCGTCATCAGCTTCTACCTCAAAACTGATAAAGCCATCTTTTGATGCGATATAATCAGTGGAATAACGGGCGGAAAAATTGTTGGCCTTTATTCCATCCATTACGTTTTGACCTTCCTGCCAGAAGTTGTCAATCTTTTTCTCAATTTTTACTGCTACTGCCTGGCCCTGCAATTCACGATTGTTATAATATTCAGCCTGGAAACCTTTGTTTCCCTGCCAGCTATAGCGATCAGCTACATCTTCATATACAAGTATGGTATCGTTTGTAAAATTAACAGCCTGCTCATATACTATTTCTACACTACTGCCCAGCTTTTCTTTTAATCCTGCAAGCATCGAAACAACTTTTGAGGGAGTGCCATTGTAATTTCCCAATACAGCAATTTGATTATTTGCATTCGGTCCTAATACGGCTATCTTTTTGATGGTCTTCTTCAATGGTAGAGTGTTGCTTTCATTTTTTAACAGCACGATACTTTGCTGCGCCATCTTTAAGGCGTGGGCTTTGTGGGCCGGGGATTCCAAAACAGATGCCGGCGTTTGCGCATACTTCACCATCGACGCGGGGTCAAACATACCCAGGCGATACCGTACCGTAAATAATCGTTTCAATGAAATATCCAATTGCTCTTCTTTGATCAATCCGCTCTTAACGGCATCTACTAATGTCTTATAAACTGTTTGGCCGCATTCAAGATCGGTACCATGCAACACCGCATCTGCTGCGGAGATGGTAGCATCTTTATGCGTCTTGTGATACTTAAAAAAATCATCAATGGCCCAGCAATCACTCGTTACATATCCTTTGAAATTCCATTGCTTTTTCAGGATATCATTCATCAGCATGTCATTGGCGCAACAGGGTTGTGTATTCACTGCATTGTAAGCACACATCACACCGGCTACATCCGTTTTCGTAACGAGTTCCCTGAAAGCAGGCAGATATGTATCCCATAAATCATAGACAGTTGGATTAAAATTATCGGAATGTCTTGAAGGTTCAGGCCCGCTGTGCACGGCATAGTGTTTGGCACATGCTGCGGCTTTAAGATATTTTGAATCATTGCCCTGTAAGCCTCTTACAAATGCAGCGCCCAACATAGCCGTCAAAAAAGGATCTTCTCCATATGTTTCCTGTCCCCGGCCCCAGCGCGGATCACGGAAGATATTAATGTTCGGTGTCCAGTAGGTCAGGCCCAAATATCTTTCGTTGGTTCTGCCGAGAGCAATGGCTTTATTGTGAACGGCTCTTCCCTCAAGCGCGGAATAGTCCGCCATTTTTTTCAGAGAGTTTGTATCCCATGTAGCAGCCATGCCAATGGCCTGCGGATAAGACGTAACAGGGAATGGTGTTCTTGCCACACCGTGCAGTACTTCGTTCCACCAGTCATAAGCTGGAATTCCTAAGCGGGGTATAGCCGGCGCAGCATTGAGCATTTGCGCCACTTTTTCTTCCAGTGTCAATCGACTTACCACATCATTTACTCTTTTTTCAATGGGGAGTTTGGTGTCCCACATAGGAAATGACTTGTAGTCCTGGGCCTGTGCACCAGTGGTAAAAAGCACTACCGAAATAATAAGAATCTTTTTCATCAATACTATTTTTCTTTTTATCATGCATGTCTTTGCTATTGCACGATTGCCGTTACCGAAAATCATAGAAGGACAACCATGATTGCTTTATTTGAATTATTCACGCATTTGTCATAATCCTTTGGCGGATACGTCCAGCCAGTCCATAAATTACCTCCATTGCTCCAGGTATGATCATACGGTTCAGGTTTGGAAGAAAGATCTTTGGGCATAAAGCCAATCTCCATCAAAGGTTTTATGCCTCGCTGTATGTATGTATCAATAATGCTATCAACAATTGTCCAGTTGTAAACAGGATTGCCATTCGCGTCTTCCTTATAAGCGTCGGTGAAACCCCATTTAAGATCAGGCCCGGCGCTGTTACCTTTTGATGTAAGCAGGTTATGTGCTCTTACATACACTGTGACGGGACTTAACTGCGTTAACTCCGTCAATAGCTTTTGACCGTCTTTTCTTGTTGTATAATTCGGCTCATCGTATCCGAACCAGGACCAGAATGGTTTCATATCTCCAACCGGTTTCGACGCATCCACCCGAATGGATACAGGATTTGGAGTGTCGGGTGATCCGGCAGTAAGCTGGGCATTGCCTGCCATGTTAAACAGGAATAAAGTGCACCAAAGAAGTATTTGTTTTATCATGGCTTACAATATGATCCCCTTAAATCAGTATAATGGTTGTTGCAACACTTATTGCACGGAATAAATTTTTTTATGCCTATATAAAAATATCCAACAACAGGACACCGACCAGTCCCAATATGGAGATTGTCGTTTCCATCAAACTCCAGGATAAAAAAGTTTGTTTCAACGATAGTTTAAAAAATTCTTTGAACATCCAAAAACCTGTATCGTTTACATGCGATCCAAAAACACTCCCCGTCCCAACTGCCAATACCATCAGCTCAGGCGATGCAGAACCGGTTGCTACCAGCGGCGACATCACACCCGCCGCCGTAATACCGGCTACCGTAGCGGAACCGATGGTTACCCGCAGCAAGGCAGTAACACACCAGGCAAACAGAAGCGGTGGCATATTCCATTGGCTGCTGAAT
>CAMLEX010000171.1 GCA_946479055.1 uncultured Bacteroidota bacterium
TTTTTTCTTTCTTTAAATACTGGAAAATCGCCACCAAAGAATACAAGAACCTGGTAACAGGTTTGTTGTTATTTGCACTATTTAATAGCTCTGGTGTTTTTCTTTTACTGAAAACAAAAGAAACGATCGGCGACGATACCATCAAAATACTGGGTAACACTTTTAACAGTGATACGATCACCATAGCAGCCTATATTTTTTACAACCTGGTTTGGGCACTGGGGTCGTACCCTTTAGGTATACTTGCAGACAAAATCGGGTATAAAAAAATTTTTCTTTCGGGGTTAGTTTTGTTTGCCATCGTGTATGCTGGGTTTGCTTTTAATCCTTCTATAGCAACTATTTTTATTTTGTTTTCCGTGTATGGTTTGTTTTCCGCCGCTACTGATGGAGTATCAAAAGCATGGATAACTAATACTGCTCATAATAAAAACGCTGCTACCGCTGTAGGATTTTATACATCCTGCCAGAGTGTTTGTACATTGGGAGCCAGCACCATCGCCGGATTGGTATGGGAGCAACTGGGCAGTTTCTATACATTTATCAGCACTGCGGCTATAGCATTTATCGTGTTTGTTTTCTTCGTGCTGAAACTGAAAAATGAATGAGTTAAGCAAGAAGTGTCCTTTATCATCAGTGTCGGTTGAGTCAATAATATTTCAGCCTTCGGTCCGGGCTAGCATCATCAAGCACTAAAACTAAAATCCTAACCGCCGGATCGTCGTATTATAATTATAGTCACATAGCCCACATTTCATCCATCTCATTTATCAATTGGTGAATGAAGCCATTTGATTCAGTTTGCCGCATACCTTACTTTACAGTAAAAAACAAATAGCCATGAAACATGTAATAAAGGGAGCAATACTGGCGTTCATCCTTCTCAGTGTTTGCTTCGCAATAGCCTGGACGAAACAAGCCATATGATGAAATAACAGGAAATGTAATATGGAATTCAAATATCCATGAGCAATTGCCGTTGGATGAATGAATATTGAAAGATTAAAGGCAAATGACACAATAGCATGACGACGCAACAGGTCAGCGTTTCATCAGCTAACCGCATTCATTACTCCCAATTGTTCCATCAGCATCATCTGGTCGAGTATCATCCAGTGACTGATGATCTTATTGTTCTCAATTTCATAGCCAATCGCAAACGGGAGCTCCACTTTTTTTTGCGTAGGAGGAATGCCGCTTAATTCTCCTTCGTGCCGCCCCTTGACTCTTGCTTTTACTACCACCCGGTTTCCCTCAGCCGTAATTTCATCAGCAAAAATTTCATAAGCAGGAAAAACCGTATCGAAAAACTCAATATGTTCTATCAGGTGATTATCTGATAAATATTTTTCAAGGAGTTCCCTTGTTTTTTTTACACCGCTGATGGCATTGAAGTATTCAATCACCAGTTCTTTATTTTTTTGTAAGGTGTCCATAAAAAATGTTTTATCAAATGTACTTGCGGATTGACAGGGTTTGTTAACGCATTTGTTGCAAAGATTTATTCTTTTGTTCCAGTACGATTTTTTCGTTGGATAGCTGATGGCAGAAAACCAAACATTTCTGAAAATGCTTTGGTGAAGTGACTTTGGGTTTGAAAACCTGTTTTAAATGCCGCATCGCCTACCGAAATATCCGTTGTTTCCAATAGCTCTTTTGCTTTTTGTAAACGGATGGATTTGATGTAGGTGGCTGGCGACTGTTGTATCAATGGTTTCAATCGCCTGAAGAGACTTGTACGGCTCATATTCATTTCCCTGTTCAGCGCCGAGGCGTCAAATAGTTCATTTTCCATATTGGCAACGATTACTGCGTTTATCTTTTGCAAAAAAGCGGCTTCCCTCGGATACATTATTGACAATTGGGCTACCAGGTTATCCGCTTTTGAAAAATGAGAACGCAACCGTTTTCGTATTTCATCATAATACTCCGGTATTATTTTTTTATTTCCGGCTTCTGCATCTTTATAATTTTTCTCCTGATCTTCTACTGGCAGATCAACCGGCAGGCTCCATTCAAATTGTGTTTGTTTAATTTCTGTATTGCCTATTACCTTTAGCGGCTGTTTGCATGACCCGGTTATTTCGCTTACCAATGATAGGTTGATACCGGTGTTGCTTACCTGTACCTTAAATACTTTCTTTTCAATGCACGCCGCTATTGTTATAGTGTTTCCCTGTGGCGTATAACTTATGATATTACAAATCAGGCTTGTCATATCCAGTATGATCAGGTCGGGCCGGAATAAAAGAACTAATTTTTTTCGCTGGTTAAAAGTTAACACTATGCCATGCGATTGGGCAAAAGGTTGCAACAGGTTCACCAATTGCCTCAATAGCTCAACGATATCTGTTGCAGCCGGATGGATCATAATAATTTTTGATAGCTATCCTGGGAAATGATCTGAGTTGATTTTACTATAAATTAAAATTTTTAATTGATTATTTAAACCAGCCGGCCAGATTGTTTATGCACGGAGAATGCGAACTCTGGAAGGTCCGTTTTGTCTCTCAGCCTTGGTGTGTGCCCGCAAAGAAAGGTTGAGTAGCCATGAGGGGTTTCTTCGCTCACTACTCCCTGGGGATAATAAACAGGTGTGTGAAGACCCGTGCCATCGTAGTGTTCAGTAAAATATAAAATCTTCAACGGTTGTCCTGATACCCCGACTCAGGATCCAAGGCTGTGGGGGTTCAAAAATTCTCAATAAATTTAAGATAAAAAAGAGTTATGACTACTTCCAGAAGATCATTTCTCAGGAATGCTGTTGCTTCTGCTGCATCAGTTGCTGTGCTGCCTGTTCTTGACGGAGAGGAGACAAGGCCGCCCAAACCGCGGATGAAACTGAGTATTTCATCTTACTCGTACTGGCATTTCAAAGAAAAAAAATTTCCTATTGAATCTGTCATTGATGAAGCAGCAAAACTGGGTGTGGAGGGTATTGATATTCTTCACCGGCAAATGGATAGCGAAAACGAAGCCTATATCAACAAATTGAAAAGACATGCATTTGTAAATGGCATTGCTTTTACCTGCCTTTCCATTCACCAGGGTTTTGTTTCGCCGGATAAAGAAGTTTTGCGAAAAGAGACAGAGCATACAAAAAAATGTATTGAGCTGGCAGCACAGATGGGTATTCCTTGTTTGAGATTAAATTCTGGCAGGTGGAATACCATTAAATCCTTTGATGAATTGATGAAGAATCGCGGTGTAGAACCTGTTCTTCCGGGTTATAGCGAAAATGATGGTTTCAAATGGTGCATTGACAGCATTCAACAGTGCCTGCCCAAAGCATAAGAATATGGCGTGTTGCTGGCATTGGAAAATCATTGGGGGCTGTGTTCCACTCCGGAAGGCCAGTTGCGCATTAAGAAAGCAATTGATTCACCCTGGCTGGGCATCCTGATGGATACCGGTAACTTTTTGGAGAACCCCTATGAAAAATTAGAAATGATTGCCCCTTATACCAATTTTGTACAGGCCAAAACTTATTATGGCGGCGGTGAATGGTATACATTAGACCTGGATTATAAAAGAATCATCGCAATACTGAATAAAGTAAATTACCAGGGCTATATTTCCCTGGAATTTGAAGGAAGAGAAGGTGCCGCTACGGGTGTTCCGAAAAGTATTGAAATGCTGAGAAAGGCAATGTGATTATATACAATGCGGTCTTCTTTACGAAGTATTCCCGATTTTTTTCATCCAGCGCACAGGGATGGTATAAATAATCAGAAATGGATCAGAACAAAAACATCTCATCATAAACGGCGTTCCGTTTCAGATAGAAAATAAACATAAAACAAGTACAATCTTTAATCAGCAATACAATATTTTACAGCAGTTTCAGCAAGGAGTTGTGCCGGGTTAACGAGATCAGCCGCCTGCATGTTCTCGTCTAATAAAAAAGGGATCTCTGTACAGCCGGGTATAATGCCATCTGTATTTTTTGACCTCAGGTATTGTATCGCTTCCAGTGCTGTTGCACGGTCATTATTATCTTCACGGCCTTCCATTACTTTCATAATGGCTTTGTTCAGTTTTTCCTGGAGCTTATCATCGATCGTTTCAAAAGAAATACCTTCTTCCTGTAACCTGCTGGTATAAACCCTTGGTGTCATGAATCCCAGCACACCAATCTTTTTCCATTTTCTTTTTTTCACTTCGTCCAGCGTTGCATCAATCATACTCACTACGCTGCAACCTGCGGCCTGTTCAATTTCTTTTTGAAAAAGATGAACCCCATTGGAAGGGATTAGAAGAAAATCAACCATGGTACCTAAATTTCTGGCAACATCAAGTAAACGTGGGTCGGGCTGCCATGGAGATACAGGTATATGATTTTCGGTAAGTAATATGGGCGGGTGGCGGTAATACTGTACTACCATAGGAGGATAGCCACTGTTTTGCATGGGCGGGATAAGCTGCTGTGCCGCCTGATGTATCCGCATTTCAAGATCGATAGTAGCCTGCGGACCAAGGCCACCGAGTATACCAATCGTTTTCATAGTGGGCAGGAAATCCTTCATGAGAATATTATCTTTTCCTGGTTGCATCCTTTTTTCTGAGTTATCATTTGCGGCGCTTCTAAACCCGGTAAAACTCACCAGGCCCATAGTGCCAACTAATGTTACTGCTTCTCTTCTGTTCATTGTACTTTTAGTTATTTATTGAATGATTATTTCTTTTTTGCAAACAGGATCATCCGTCCTGAGGTTTCGCTGTCATATTCATTGAGTGCATAATCACCATATACATTCTGTACATGGAGATTGTATTTAGCCATCAGGCTTTTCAACTCATCCAGGGAAAATTTCTTTACCTGTTCTGTAAACTCAACCGGTACTGGGGAACCGGTATTTTCTATTGTTATCTTTTTAAAAAAATATTTGTCATCGGTCCACCGGGTAATAAAGTACCGGATACCATCATTCTCTTTTGTTTCCGCCGGTATAAGATTTTTTTCTGCACAAGTACTGTTGATATAATCCACCACCAGTGTGCCACCGGGCTTCAGTGCCTGTGCCATATTGCTGATTATTTTATCATCTTCGGCACTGGTTTTAAAATAACCGAAGCTGGTAAAAAAGCTAAATACATAGTGGAAACAATTTTTTCCAAAGGGTTCCCGCATGTCATGACAGAAAAACTTCAGGTTAGGTGTTTCACTTCTTTTAGCGATAGTTATACTGGAGGAAGCAAGGTCTAACCCCGTTACATGAAATCCTTTTGATGCCAGGTATTTACTGTGGCGGCCATTGCCACATCCTAAATCCAGGATCCGGGAACCGGGTGTTGGTTGTAATTCTTTCATCAATTCTTCGGCAAATCCAGCCGCTTCTTTTTCGTCCCGGTTGGCATACAACCGGCGATAGAAGGAAGAATCGAACCAATGTTTGAACCAGTCGCCAGGTATTTTTATTCCTGTACTATTATTTTTTGTAACGATTGTGTTTATAATCGATAGTTCGTTAGCGCTGCTGGCTGTGTCATTTTTCATTGCTGTACTTTTTTTAATACAGCAAAACTACCTGGAGTGACAGCATGCCTCCATTGACATAGATCAAGTAACAAAATAGAAGAGTCATTTTTTTTGCATAGCCCTGCGGCGGATACGGCTCAATGTTTCAGGCGTAATACCAAGGTAAGAGGCAAGCATATGCTGAGGTATTCGTTGAGCAATAGAAGGGTAGGTGTCAAGAAAATCATTATAACGTGTCTCTGCTGTGGAGGAAAGAGAATGAACAATGCGTTTATCTTTCGCGGCATTACGTTTTTGTATGCCGGTTTGAAAAGACGAACTATACGCAGGTACTTTTTCCATCATGGTCATGTGTCCCTGGCGGTTGATCAATAAAACATCAGAGTCTTCAATAGCATCAATAAAAAAATGGGCCGGGCCTTTTTCCGTGGCACCACCTTTATCGCTTATCCACCAGTTTTCGGGAGCAAATTGAATAATATGTTCTTTCCCTTTATTATCGATTATATAGCTCCGCAAAAATCCTTTGCATACAAAAGCTCCGACCTCAGCTGTATCACCTTCCCTGAGAAGAAATTCACCTTTCTTTATTGTTTTAGGCAGGAACAAGGTTTTTATCAAACTCATGTCTTCTTCAGTAACTAAAGAATTGCGTCCTAAATATGTCTTCAATACGTCGAACACATAATTAAATTGTAAAACAAAAATACTGATAAATCACCCTGGAAAAGCCGGCTGCGGGTCGGGTAGTGTCAGCTTGTTTTTGATCGGGCAAACAGATAAACGCAAAAGAGCACAAATGCATTTTCTGTGTTTGTCAGTGGCCAAAAGTGCCTTTTCATGTTTAGCAATTTTCAAAGTGAGATACGACTTCGCAGGAGTACCGCATTGTTGAACGCTGGCTTGGCAAAACCAAGGAGTACCGGGTAGTGTAAATGCACCTAAATCCAATTTTTTTTGCTTGTTTTTGCACAAAAAACTAACTTCATCTTATACTGAATCCTTTCGTTAATCGCATTTATTTCTGAAAAGACCACCCATTCGTATCCTGCTCCTTGCGTTACTCTAATATAATAAGTATGCCTATCTACATGGATGTACATATTGTTCCTGGTGTTAAAGCCAAGGATGTTGCTGAAGCTCATAAGAAGGATCTGCTTCACCAGGGAGAATATGGTTGTAAAGCCATGACTTATTGGGTAGACGAGAAGCGGGAAACTATATTTTGCCTTGTCGAGGCTCCCGAAAAACATGCCGTGGAAGAAATGCACAGAAAGGCCCATGGGTTGATTCCGAACAAAATAATCGAAGTAAGCAGTGAAGTTGTAGAATCATTTTTAGGAAGGATCTATGACCCGGCAGAAGCGGAAACTACAGACGAGGGGTTAAAAATTTTCAACGACCCTTCTTTTCGCATTCTCGTGATAACAAGAACCACTGATCCTGTTTTGTTGCAGTATAAACTGGGCCTGGAAAAAGCAAATGAACTGTTGAACACACAAAATAATATTATAAGAAAAGAATTGGCGACACACGGTGGGCGGAATGTTGAAAACGCAGGAAACGGATTTATTGCTTCATTTTCTTCGGCAGGCAAAGCCATTTCATGTGCTTTGAACATTCAAAAGAATCTGCCAGACTCTGACAAAAGTTTAATCGATTTCAAAATAGGGATTAATGCCGGCAACCCTGTTTCAAAAAGTGATAAGCTGTTTGGAGACACTATACAATTAGCAAGGCACCTGTGTATTATTGCCAAAAACAAACAGGTGGCATTGGCTTCGGTTGTTAAGGAGCTTGCTGCCAGTTACAATTTTGAAAAAGAGCAAAGTTTTTTTATAACGCTATCGCCCCAGGATGAAATTTTTTTGGAAGCCTTATTCAGTACATTGGAAAAAAATTGGCAGGATCCGGATTTTACAGGTATTGAATTTTGTCAAAAAATGACAATGAGTAAATCACAGTTATATCGGAAAACAATTGCACTTTTAGGGTTATCGCCAAATATTCTTTTAAAAGAATTCAGACTGGATAAAGCCCGGGAGCTTTTGAAGAAACATCGTTTTAATATTTCCCAGGCTACATTTGATTCAGGATTTACCAGTCCATCCTATTTTACCAAATGTTTTAAAATGAAGTTTGGCCTTCTGCCTGAAGCTTATCTTCATTTACTGCGATAATCCTTGCTGTTTTCCTGGTTCAATTTTTTCACTGGTTGAACGATTTGTTATAGTCGGAGGGAGGTTGCCTGATTTACCTTTATGTCATCTTAAAACCTAAAACCAGCGTTATGAAAAAGATGACTAAACACTTCAATATACTTATTGTAAGTATACTGTTTACAGGATTTATCGGCATGGCTCAAAAAACAGTTGTAACTGCTAAATCAAAAAATATGAAAGAGACTCAAACAGAAATGAAGACCTACGTAATTGAAAGAGAAATACCCAACGCCGGCAAACTAACAGCCGATGAATTGAAGGGGATTTCTCAAACTTCCTGTACCGTATTGAAAGAGATGGGCCCGGATATTCAATGGCTCCATAGCTATGTGACGGGTAATAAAATATTTTGTATTTACAAAGCGAAAAACAAAGAGTTGATACTGGAACATGCTAAAAAGGGAGGATTTCCCGCCAATAACATTTCTGAAGTTGCATCCGTTATCAGTCCGGAAACTGCGAATTAATTTAATTAATCAGTTTACTAAAACGCTTTTACCGCAACGTCTCCCTCAGGGACGTTGCTTTAGTATAATCATGTAACGGCAGTACTCTATAATTCCTCGGCGGATAATCCTCGGTGATGGAAAAGGATTGGATGTGGACCGACAGTGCAGTCCCCCGAATTACTAAATATACAGCAACTGGCCGTTTCAATCAACGGTCGACTGAACATAGAAAGCAGGACCGGAATAGCAACAACGTTTACAGTGACAATCAAAAAAGAATAGATACTAAAGATTTCTATGATGCTCTGCATAGTTTTGTTCGCCTTCCGCTGTTCAATAACAAAACGCCGATGCTGTATATCGTGATCCAATGAAGTAAGAACTACCTTGCAGAACCGATACCATTCATT
>CAMLEX010000172.1 GCA_946479055.1 uncultured Bacteroidota bacterium
CACTGCTTGATCCGCCAATAGCACGGTCGTTGCCGTTTTTTGATAAACGTATAGCACGGCCATCACTTGTTTTTTGTTTTTCAACTTCAGGTAAAATTTCATTCAAAATAAAACGGGCATAAGCATCGCCTAATCCATCGTATTCAAAACTCCGGTTAAAACGATTGAGTGCGTTGGAACCACTGTCTGCCAGAACTCTGCCCGGTGTTACAAACACACCAATAGTAACCGGTATTAAATTTTTATGAATAAGATTATCAAATACGGTTGGCGCTTTCCATTGTATGCCATCCTGGTTTACATATACGCAGGCCGGTTTATCTGCCTTATACTGCGAAGGCACATACACCCAATATTCACGAAATGTGCCGGTAAATATTTTTGATTGATTGAAAGTGAATTTTAATACCTCACCTTTAGGCACACCGGCATGCTCTACACTATTTGAATCGACAGCATAGTTTTCTAAAGGCGTTTGTGCAAAAAGCAAAGCAGGAATGAGCGTACATACAACAAGCAATAAATTTTTCATGATTAATCGTTACCGTTATCGTTATTAAATGGTTGCCATCACTACCGGGTTCAATAATAGCTGCAGTGATGGCTGAATAATGAAGTTAAAACCTTTGTTGTATAATTCTGGATATTTATAAAAATTGAAGCCGCAAATAAAAATTTTTAACCAAAACACTATTTTAATTTTATAAGACAAAAGCTGTGTATGAAAAAAATACGCTTACCTATTCTTGTTATAAGTTGTATTACTATAAAGGCAAAGCCGCAGAAAACACTCCAGGAAAAATTAGGTTACTCAAAGGATGCAAAAGAATTGTTCATCGGCAGATTGTTTAAGAATGAGTTTCTAAAGAAAGTCTTATCCAATCAAAAAAATTATTAATCGGACTCATTTAATGATAAGCCGGGGTTGTATATCACGTCAATTACACCGTTGCAATAAACCTTGTTAATTGCACAAACGTTCCAATTGACCGTCAGGCTGATTATATTATGTGTTTCTATCCATAAGATGTTGCTACGAAACAAGGAAAACATTTCGATTATTGATGAGTAGCGAACAGAACCCTGAAGAGTGCGACGCAAGAGACGATGATAGTAGTAATGCAGTTGGGTACCCTTCGCTTTCTCTGGTTGACATAGGATTATTTATAACATTGATCGGTTTGGTGAACGGCGGTTTTATCATCAGGAACGATGTTACCATAATAGACCATGCACCACTAACTAACTGCAAAACTGCTCATCTTTGTAACGGAAATATTGCTAACTGCCATTTTGCTCCTAAGAAAAATAAAAGGCGCTATTCTTATCGGGATCAATGTAACAACACTTCTTTCGGCAGGCATTGGCCGAAGGGCGAAGGACAAGCAGCATGGCTTTCAGGAAAGCTTTTGATTTTTTTTTAATTTTGAATACGGACAGCTGAGGGAGTGGCACAAATCCACACCCAAGGCCAACTAACACCCGCTTTTGAAAATTAGGTGAACACCCCGGCGGGGAAAGAATATAGTTGCATCTACTTTTTTGGATGACTAAATTTATGCAACATGAAGAAAATAAGTACTCTTATCATCTTCTTCGCCATTACACTTTCGCTCAATGCACAGGTAAATATTGATAGTCTTCGGAAACTATGGAATGATACTACACAGGTTGACACAGTACGCCTCAATGCTATTGATGAGTTAGCCTGGGATGCCAGGTATAAAAATACAGACTCCGCAATTCTATTTGCAAATCTCGAACTGAATTATGCAAAACTGAAAAATCAAAAGCGCTGGCAGGCAAAAGCATGCAATACATTGGGTGTAGCCTGGTATGTAAAAAGCAATTATGCCGAAGCTATTGAATGGCACCAGCAGTGTTTTGCTATTTTAAAAGAACTGGATGAAAAACAGGGCATGGCTGCTTCATACAATAACCTGGGAAACATCTATTCGGAACTAAGCGATTATATTAAAGCATTGCAACATTATCAAAAAGCCCTTGACCTCATCGAAACAACCAATAAACAAAAAGCAAGTATTTATTACAGTAATATCGGCAGCATATATCTAAACCAGGGCATCCATCCAAAAGCGTTGGAACAATTTCAGCAAGCATTGAGTTTAAGCGAGGAACTGAACGACAAAGATGGGATGGCAGTAGCTTACAATAATATTGGTGTTATTTATAACGATGTGGGAAATACAACAAAGGCCCTCGAGTATTATCAGAAGAGTGTTGATATAAATAAAGAGTTGGGCGATAAACTGGGCTTAGCCGAGTCATATATCAATATCGGCATTATAAAAAAAACACAGGGTGATTACACACAAGCTTTGGATTATCAGCAAAAAAGCCTTGCCCTCGAAAAAGAACTGGATAACAGGCAGGGAATAGCTGACGTTTACAGTAAGATTGGCGAAATCTATGCAGCACAAGACAACATACCACTGGCACTTGAATATTTTCAGAAAGGATTGGCTTTGGCCGAAGAGTTGGGTAACAGGGATAAAACAGCTTATTCTTATATTAATATCGGCAGCCTCTGGTTGAAACAAAAAATCTACAAGCGTGCAGAGTCTTTCGGAAAAAACGCTCTTAAGCTAAGCGAAGAGCTTGGCATTATTACCTATCAGCGGGATGCCAGCAAATTGCTCTATGAAGTTTATAAGGCTTCAGGAAAAAATACTGCGGCCCTCAGTTACCATGAAAAATTTCTCGGCCTTACTGACAGCATTGAAGCAACCGAAACAAATAAAAAGCTCGACCGGATGGAATTTGCAAAAATTATGATGGAGGATAGTCTTAAAAAAGAAAAAGAAAAAGTGCTGGTAAAGATGGCTCATGAAGAGGAAGTCCATCAAAAAGATAAGCAACGCAATTTGGCTTTGTATATCGGCGCCGGAGTATTATTATTAGCAGGAGCTCTGTGGACCCGGTTGCGTTATGTGCGCAAGGCAAGAGCCGCCATACAAAAAGAAAAAGATCATTCAGAAAACCTCTTACTTAATATACTTCCTTCAGAGATTGCGGAAGAGTTGAAACTACATGGTAAGGCAGAAGCAAGAGATTTTGAGCTTGTGTCTGTCCTGTTTACCGACTTCAAAGAATTTACGAGCCTATCCGAAAAAATGAGCGCTAAAGAACTGGTAGCGGAGATCAATTATTGTTTCGAAGCTTTTGATCAGATTGCAGGCAAATACAAAATTGAAAAGATCAAAACTATAGGAGATTCTTATATGGCGGCAGGTGGATTGCCCGTGCCCACGCCTGATTCGGTAAAAAATACCGTACTCGCTGCATTGGAGATGCAAACTTTTATTCAAACATACCAGTTGCAAAAAGAGTTTGAAAAAAAACCAGCTTTTCAAATGCGTGTAGGCATTCATACGGGGCCTGTTGTAGCAGGCATTGTAGGAGTTAAAAAATTTCAATATGATATTTGGGGCGATGCTGTAAACACGGCCAGCAGGATGGAAAGTTCCGGCGCAGTTGGTCATGTAAATATTTCACAAACAACCTACGATTTGATTAAAGACGAACCCCTATTTCATTTTCAAAGCAGGGGAAAGATAGTAGCAAAAGGAAAAGGTGAGATAGGAATGTATTTTGTGCAACTGCGGGAAGACCTTCAATCACGAGGATGAGTGAGAAATCCACCCTGAGCTTTCCGAAGGATTATCAATCCCTTTATGAAAAAATAATGCTGATGAATATTCATATTCTTCTGGCAATTGCCGGTAGTTTATACCTCCCTTATACTGGCTGTTAAAAATTGAGGATATTTTCCCGCAATATTACGGGAAAAGTGTAACGAAGACTGGCATTGGCTAATATGGACAGAGTGAGTTTATAGCAAGAATAACCCAACACAATGCGAATAAGAAGTTTACCGGTAAATCCACAATAGAATTGGTTTTTCTGATTGTTTGATGATACGGGAAAGCTTGTCAAAAAAATTGTAGGAGACCATCGGGCATCCCAAACTATTGCAAAGTACCCGCGGATAAATTTCTTCATCAGGAACACAATCATAACCATGTATAACGACTCCCCGCTGGAAGGCATTGGAGTTACTTTTATCAAGGCCATGGAGCTTGTATGATTCGCCGTATTTGCCATGATAGAAGGCTCCTACTTTGTATTTACCTGGCGAACTGCATCCGCTGTTGTTAGTGTTAGAGAACCTGGCTTGTGATATAAAAGTTTCATTACAGCTTCCATGCGCCACAAGAGCTGAATATGCAACTGATCTTTTTTCAAGGTCATAGACAAAAAAACGATTTCGGCCGCTGGGAAGACTCATATCAATGAGAAAACAATATTTAGTGGAATATCCTTTTTGATCTGCATAACTGGCGATCTCGCTGGCTCTGTTGCTTATCGTATATTTTTTGGTCGTTTTTTCAGTTGAGTGTTTTTTTGTTGCAGGTGTTTTAGTTGTTTTTTTGTTTTTTGTTTTCTCCACAGGAGCTGGTTCATTGGATATGTTTTTGTCGGCGACGGTACAGGAAACAATGAGTAAAATGAATGCAGTTAACGGCAGCAGAAAACCTCTTTTGTTCATAGGATCACTTTTTGTCCAAAATAAGAAAAGGCTAATGAACCGGGCAATAAAAAACCGGGATATTAAATATTGATGTAGAAATCAGGAACTCATTATCGGGATGATACGAGAAATATTACTCTGCCATCTGAATTAGCTAAAGTATAGGGAGCCATTCACTCATTAAACCTGTTGTCTAATGAATCTGCATTTCTCTTGTATGAATTGTAGTTGAAAAACAGGTGAACATTTTATCCGGTTAATTCATCAATTCATTACCGTTGCGATGGCTCAGCAGCATTCCTCATTTGATCTTTGTGCGGTTAAACCATACTCTCTTCATTGTTCACAAAAAAAACAAACACAAATGAAAATTATGATACAGCCCATCATTACTACATTACTTATTGCCTGTACTTTTTGCAGCTGCAAAAAATACGACAGCGCCGTGAATCAACCCTCAGTCAAATCTAATTTGGTAGCAGGAAAGGTTACTGATACAAGAGGCAACCTAATACAGGGAGCCGAAATTGTATCAGAACATACGGTGTGGTACAATACATATGTAAAGAGTATTTCGGATGCAGCGGGCAATTATAAAATTACCATCCCTGCAGAACCTGCCGGAAGCTGGTCGGCCAAGGCACAGATCAGTAAAACAGCGTATGGTCAAAACTATATTTTTGATTTAGCCGCTGATAAACAGGATCCGTTCACTGCAAAAGACGGCGCAGAAAGAAATTTTGTATGGAAGTTAAGCGGTAAGCGTCCTGGTTCAGACGCTTATTATGGAGCCCATGTTGATCTATACCAGTTTGGCATTAGCGTACCGATGAATGAGATTAAATTGATCTTTACACCTTACCCTGGCGAAACAACGCTGATTGATGGAAGCCCTGCGGTTGCCATTGAAAGAAATATAGAAGATGTTGCAGGTACTTTTATGGTAAAGGATATACCAATTGGCAAGTATTCAGTAAAAGCTGTGTATCCCGGAAAAACTTTGTTGCTGGATTACAGGCATAACAGTGGTAACCCGGAAATTACCAAAACAGTTGTATTTGGTAAGCATGGTTTTCTCGCTGCCACGGAATATAATATTGAGTTTTGGCTCTCGGAATAATTGTCTCAGCGGGATTCGGTATTCAACTAAATTGTTAGTGTGGTTGGTGGAAGATACTTGAGCAAGTTAACCCCACAACCTTTGGCATGTTAAGCCTTCTTTATCATTTTCTCCACCCAATCTTTTGTTGTATCGACAAGCAGTTGCAGTATATTTTGTTTTCCGGCTTTAAACGCATGATTCGCTCCTTCTATTTTTATCAGCGTGGCAAGCTTCAGCGAGGAACAAACTGATTCTATCAAATTCCAGGTAGCCAATTCATCTTTTGTCCCTTGTAAAAACAACATTGGTGACTTTACTTCTTTTAAATGTTCCGCCCTTTCGGTAGAAGGTTTGCCCGGCGGATGTAAGGGAAAACCATAAAAGATAACTCCCTTTACGGCTGCATCAGGATGTGCTGACAAATATTGAGAGCCCATTCGTCCGCCAAAAGATTTTCCTGCAACAAAAAGAGGAAGTTCAGGAAATAATTTCTCCGCTTTTGCAATTGCTGATGCAACGGTTGCATGAGCCACCGCAGGAATATCGGGTCTTCCTTTTTTATTTTCAGCAAAGGGAAAATTGAAACGCATCGTCGCGATGCCTTGCTCCGAAAGTAATTGTGCCAACGTTACCATGAAAGAATGATTCATGCCTGCACCAGCTCCGTGTGCCAGGGTCATGATGCATTTACTTTTTTCCGGAATAATACATTCGGCAGAGACAGTACCAATTGAAGGAGAAATTTTCAGCGATAAAGATTGGGTTTTCATTGCCATTGATTTAGCTTGCAGTAAAAGTAAAAAGTATTTCTATGTTTCGCGTGGAAAAGCACAGGCTTCACGATATTTTTCCGCAACATCTCATTTGCTAATTCAGTTAAAGGGATATGTATCTTGGAAATAAACTAACCAAAATGCAAACCTATACAAACTATCAAAATACAAGCTTATTGATTTTGCGTATAGTTACTGCAGCGATATTTTACGTTGCAGGTTATTATAAGTTTCCTTTTTGGTCCACCACGCCTGAGGGAATATCCGCATTTTTGTTATTTACAACAAAACTACTATCTATTGCCGAACCTCTTGGTGCCACGGCTCCTCTATTTGGATTTTTTGACGCGGTGGGCAGCGATGGGGTTAGTGATTATAATGATCGGAGCCATTTATGTATCGCAATTTGTTTATGGAATCGGTTTTGTAACACCCACATCAGCCGGATGGAATTTTCCCCTGATGGTGCTGTCAGGATGTTTAATTCTTGTTGCATTTGGCGGGGGCAAATGGTCAATTGATTACAGCAGGGCCCGGAAATAATTTTACCCGCAATGAGTGACAAAATTGAAAGTTTCATCTTTAACAGGCATCGGGGGCTTGCTCATTATTACGGAAATAGCTTGTATTGAGTCACAGATACCAGCACAACGATTGGGTTTTCTTTTATTTATTGGAACATTATTAACAGCAGAGCCATCGCTCCATTACTGGTATAGTATAGCTATCATTCAATCCGATGAGTATTATTGGTAAACCCATTTATCCCGTAATAATTTTTTCAGCGGCATCTTTATCTTTTTCAAATATTCTAAGCTCTACCCCACCCACCGGATCCAGACCCAACACATTTTCATCGTTCAGAAAAGATTCTATCCCATTTACCTTCAGTTTATCCTGTATCATTTTAGCTTCCAGCGTATCCGTGTAGGTATGCAGAACGATCGTTTTGTCCTTTTGTGTTTTCATAAATAAATATTTAATGTGCACCAAATGCAAAAGAAACGTTTAGCGATAAAGACGGCGTTTTCATTTGCCACTGTTTTTCAGTGCAGTAAAATTAAGAATGATTTTCTGCTTCGCAGGCGAGACTCACTGCCGTGCAACATACCGTTTATTAGCTCAGTTTTAAAGGGATATGTATCTTTAAAATAAAATAACCAGATGCAAACCAGTACTACCTGGCAAAATACAAGCTTATTGATTTTGCGTATAGTTACTGCAGCGATATTTTACGTTGCAGGTTATTATAAGTTTCCTTTTTGGTCCACCACGCCTGAGGGAATATCCGCATTTTTGTTATTTACGACAAAACTTCTATCTATTGCCGAACCTCTTGGTGCCACGGCTCTTCTCTTTGGATTTTTGACGCGGTGGGCAGCGATTGGGTTAATAATTATAATGATCGGGGCAATTTATGTATCGCAATTTGTTTATGGAATCGGTTTTGTAACACCCACATCGGCCGGATGGAATTTTCCCCTGATGGTGCTGGCAGGATGTTTAATTCTTGCTGCATTTGGCGCGGGCAAATGGTCAATTGATTACAGCAGGGCCCGGAAATAATTTGACCCGCAATGCGTGATATGATGGCATCCGTTAATTCAAAAATTTTTCCCTGTATTCATTTGGACTAATACCTACTTCTTTTTTAAATAGCCTGGAAAAATAAGGCGGGTTTTCAAAACCTAGTTGGTACGCTGTTTCGGCAATCGTATTATCAGAACCGACCAATAAATTTTTGGCTTCATTCACCAGGAAGATGTGAATATGCTCCAATGCTGTTTTTCCTGTTTCTGCTTTTAATAGGTCGCTGAGATAACGGGAGGAAATATGTAGTTCCGAAGCCATTTGCTTCACGGTGGGCAAACCATTTTCATTCAGCAAACCTTTTTCAGCATATCGTTGAAGTGTTGTATTGAACTTTGTTATAATGGTACCCGACATTTGGGTGCGATTAATGAACTGTCTTTTATAAAACCGCTGTGCATATCTCAAAATGGAGTCGAGGTGACCGAGTATAATGCCTTTACTGTATTCATCCTGGTTATTATGATATTCTGTTTCCATTTTATAAAAAAGTTCCCAGATGGTTTGCTCTTCTTTCGGGGAAAGGTGCAGTG
>CAMLEX010000173.1 GCA_946479055.1 uncultured Bacteroidota bacterium
ATATCAAAACTGCTATTCAAAAAGTATTGACCAAACAAACTTATATGAGCCATGTGGTACATGATCAACTGCTGGACAAACTTTTGAATGATGGTAAAATTAAACCAACAACAGAACAATTATCAAACCGGGAAATGGAAGTAATGCAACTCCTGTTAAAAGGAGCTGGCACACCCGTAATAAAGGAAACATTAAATATACATGACTCTGCCATCAGCTTCTATAAATCAAAAATTTTTGAGAAGATGAAGGTGTCGAATATCATTGAACTGGCGGAAAAAGTAAAACTGCTCAGCAAGTGACAGTAGTCAGTGCCTGAGCATAGCCTGGGTGGAATTATATTCTGCCTACTATGTATACTGGATTTTGTGGCTTACAACTGGTGCTTAAACTTTGATTTAACCTGCATCTCTTTGTGCTCTAAGAGAGATGACGCGCCTGAAAGCATTTTATCCAAATCCTCCCGTTTAAAATATCCGCTGTTGTTTTTATAGATGCCAAACTCATCGCATTTTCTACTAAGCTGCGTTCGGCCGAGGTTGCAATAGATCATCGCTTCTTCGGGTTTTAAATAAGGCTTGTAGCATAAAGCGATGGCCTTCATAACTGCTATTTCACTTTTCTTCAGCATATCATTCACACTTTACAGTTAAATAAAAGATCATAACAAAAGCCCGAATAACCGGGCTTTTGAAATCTCAGGATAACCCGCTCAACCGGGGAAATTCTACCAGGCTACCTGAGTAATGACTACGTGAAGGAACATACCGGATAAAGCCATACTGGTGCAACTGCCTTATAGTTTTATGATAAGTAGAGGAACTGGATATTTTACAAACAGCCATTACTTCATAACTGAATACATACAGCGGACTTTCGGTGTTCCTGTCATTCCAGAGTTTCCATAGGGATACATACAAACTAATATGTACTGCGGAGATGCGGGCATCGGATCCTGCTATTCTTAAAAAGTCTAATAATACCTGCATCTTCTACATCGACCTCAATCAGGAAATAGATTGCTTACTTCGCTTCGTTTTTTTTTGTTGTTGCTGAGATTCCCCGTCATCAGCTTCCTGCTTTTGGGTTTGCTTTTTATCATCTTGCTTTACGGATTGTTCCTGGCTATTGCTTTCATAAAGTTTATCGGACTTGATGCGCTGACCATTGGTATCATAAATATTAATGGCTTTGAACCTGGGAACAGCTTCGATGGCGAGCTTTCTATCTTCTCCATTGACGACCATAGTAATAGTCTGTTTGTTGCCCCGCTCTAATGATTGAATAAGTTTTTCCTTTTGTTCCGGATCAGCCATTTCTTTTATTTCATGCACGTTGAGTGCCTTCTGAAGATCGTATCCATAATTGTCAGTATAAGGGTGCAGTTTATAATTGCCGTTCTTATCTGTTTCTTTAAAATCAAGCTGCACCCAGGCATTGTACTTCTCCCCTTCTTTATTGCTAAGTTCTTTATGTACGGCGCGGCCACACATAAGGTTGTAGGCTTCTTTAAGGGTAATATTATCTTCCTTATGGTTGACGTAAAAAGTTTGTTTCAATACATCATCCGGCTTCTGTTCATTTTTCAACATAAGATTGTAGCGATTGAAGAAATACATATCGCTTTCATCAGACTTTCTGAACTGAAGTGTAGCAACCGTGCTGTCGTCACCAAAGTTCTTTTGATGCGTTAATACAAACTCCGGCTGCTGTTCAGCCATTTTAGCGTAAAGCTCACCTTTCAGATCCTCACCAAAACCAGTAAACTTTAATTGATTGCTCAGGAAATCATAATTCTTTTCATTCATAATTGACAAATTTTTATTGTTTAATAATTGTTGCTCTAACTTTTCACCATAAACAATTTGTTTTAGTAATTCATCCACCGACCGGGCATAAATGATTTTGTAATCATCATATTCGCTGATATTATTATCCGAAAATTCTTCAGCCTGCTGCGGATCATTGAAAAAATACATATCCCCTTTTTCAAGAAAATAAGAAATAGTATTATAAGCTATCCAGTTGCAATGCCGGGAACATTCAAACTGCGCCTGCTCCAGTAACTCATCTGATATGACATGCTCTTTGTTCATTTGATATCGGATAACTGTATAGCTTTAATGATCTTGTTATTATTAACTTTCAAAGACAGATGACGGCCACCGTTCTTCTCCATGATCTGGACAGTGAGATGTTTGGCATCGGGAATTGTAAACTTTTCAAGAGCGATGACTATTGTATTCCGGCTATTGGCTTTTACCTGCGAAGTATTGCCGGCTGAGTATAAAGGTTTCATTTCATTTTCCTGAATGGCAGTTCGTCTGCCTTTTCGTTTATCGCGGATATAAAAGCGAAGTAGCTCTATGTCGTAATCAATCGGACTTAGATTATTTAACTGCAACTGGTAATAGATTACATTATCCTTGATATAGATGCCAGTGATCTTCGCCAGCATATCCCAACTTCGATCTTTGATACCATGGATAATAATAGGATTATCCAAAACACTATTGGCATAGGTGGCAATTGTTGCTTTGCTCCTGGTGGGTAAATGATAAATCCATACTGAAGGATCAGCTTCATAATTCACTTTAAAGGAATAAATGCTGCCATCATCCGTAACGACGCTGAGGTTAGTTTCAGAAAAGTTTTGAGTTGCGGCTTTGACAAGCAGAATAGTTGAAGCTTCTTTCACCGGCTGTACTAATACATCTTGCGTACCGCGATCTACATGCAGAATGGAGAAAGGAAATACAAGGCTTACTGTTTTATCAGTAGTAATAACGAGTGAAGGAGTTTGTGCTGATGAAATAAGAAACATCCAACACACAGAGATCAAACACACAAATCGTTTCATGTTTTTGTTTTTATTGATTACAAATTATTGTTGCAGGTTTTTATCTTTCAGCAATACTTTATAGCCTGCCTTTACCATTACTTTGATCAGCTTAACTTTTTTACTGAGTAAGTTTTTTGCAGCACCGACTCCGGCGGCTGTTGCCTGTGCCTTAAAGGAAGGATCCATTGAAGAGAGTTCCATTAACTGCAAACTGTTATCAGCAGATTGCTTAGCAACATCACGACTGATGGCACCGGGAATATAGATACCAGGTAAACCGTCCATATCGTATACTTCCAGTTTTACAGGATACAATGACTGATTATACCGAATGGAATATATTTCTACTTCGAGCCGTTCATTATTGAGCATAGCGAGACCGAATACAAAATTATCTTTGGGGATAAGCGAGCCATTGATATAAATATCATTGAGCAATCGAAGTTTGATAACAGCGCCGTTGACCAGTGTTTGGGTTTCATGCACTACTGCTTCTATTTCATTTTGCTGAACGTTTTCTTTCTCATCATTCATACCATAAAAGCCTTTAACAAGTGTATCTCCTACCCTTTCAGTACTTACGGCAAAGACCTGCTCTTTATTTTGCAATGATTTTTCTTTCAGGCGTTCTTTTATACGTTGTGGATGCTGTATATCAAGGATCTTATCCAACGTTCCATTCAATTGCTGCATTTCGGGGTCTTCGTCAGTATTTGTATTCATTTCCTGCATCATGTTTTCTAAGCGATCCACTTCCTGGCTATATGGATCTTTTATAATCGGCTCTTTATATGCTGTAGTAGTTCTATTCATTTCCTTTTCTAATAAGGAGAGCTTCTGCATAATCTTTTGTTCGGGATTACTATGCCTGGTTTCATAAGGTGATGCATTTAATTGCTGATTGAATTTGGCAGCAGTGTTCTGAGTTATTTGTTCCAATTCAACAGGAACGGTATCTCGCTGCTCCTGTTCTTTCTTATAATAGGGATCACTTCGCATCCATTCTTCCATCTTAATGGAATCTTTATCCGCTTTATCATAAAAGCCAAGTTTATCCAGCAGTTTTTCTTCTTCCTTCAGGTTTGCATCTGGCAAATCAAGATTCAAACCCTTTGCTACAGTTGATGATTTATCCGCCTCTCCTTTTCCGCCACCCAATGCCCAGAAAGCCATTGTTAAAAAAGGACTGACCAATAATGGCAGAACCAGCAACATCTTTCGCTTCCGCAGATTCTTTTGCATAAACTTTATTTTGTTTGTTGTGATAAATAGATTTCTTCAAGCAGTCTGATGCTATCCAATAAAGAAGGCCGAATGATCTGTCGTGTGCTGTCCATGTATCTTTTATAATCCCGAATCTGTTGATACAAGGATGAATCAACATTGCTATTCGTTATTTCATCCCCTGCCTTATCAAAATGTTTTGGCACATTAACCCTTTCGATTCTTAGAGATGGCTTTGCTTTTGAAACAATAGCATTCGCAAACAGATAGATACTAAAGCCACCTGCAGTAAGACAAAAGAACACTACAATTACTTTTAGCTTTCCTGCAGGTATCGTCAATAATAGCTTATTCATCATGGCAGCAAACTTTGTTTGAAGTTTTATACCTGCATTTGCTATCCTATCAGCTGCTATATCTTTCCATTCGAGCTTATTCATCGGTTTTGAATATTAATGTCTTTGTTTTCGATTGTGCGCCATTTCTCTATTAAAAAGCCATGTGAATTATTATCCGAACGGGAAACATTTCTTAAATAGCCTTCGGTTATAAGGCTTCGGGTAACGATAGTTGATGGTCTTATGATCCTCTGCTCTCCCTTATATCTGAAGTAAAAAGGATAACTGGTTGTATTGATATGTATGCTATCTACATCTATAGTTTGGCTGATATTACCGGCAATGATGTTACTGTAATAGCCATTCTCTTTCAGGTTATCATACTGTTGCTTAGCCGAAACATCTGCCAGGTATAAAGCTTTACTAAGGTTTGTCTGTATCACTTTGTCATCAGGATCGAGCGTAAAGAAATAATGATGAAACATTTTTACATGATCTGTTGCTTCTACAGGTATATTGTCTTTTCTATCTGCCGAATATGCTTCCAATGCTTTGCCATTGGCCAGGATGTATATTCTTTGCTGTGCATGCGATGATAACTGATAGCTTTTATATACTACTATTATTGATATAAGAATACATGCAGCAATCAAGGCTATCGAGAAAGACCGGATATACCGGAATGCTGTGTCTATATTTTCTGTTTGCTTAAACATTATTTACCTGTTATCCTGTCTTTGAAATAACCACCTGATACACCTTGATCGGCCATGTTTGTCCTTATCTTTCCTGCTGCTTCGCCGTATACATCTTTTACCATTGTAGTGGCGCCGCCTACCGCAGCACGACTGGATGTGCTCATTATATTTGTAACCTTCATCAACATTGTATTGCCGCCGCCGGCATGAATGATATAATTAGCAACTGATGGAACGGTGAAGTATCCAATAATACCAATGATCATAAAAATGAGATAAGCAGTGTCTGTGGTGCTGAAGAATGTATCACCGTTGGTTGCTATCTGTTGCAGATCTTCTTTCAGCATATTCTCCTGTATCTTACTGATAATACCACCGAAGATGTTAGCAACAGGCAACCATAGGAAAATATTGAGATACCTGGCAATCCAAACGGTAAGCGTATGCTGGAAACCATCAAAGACCGCAATGCCAAATACCAACGGGCCAAGTATAGCAAGAACTATCATATAAAATGTGCGAATGGTATTGATGCAAAGAGCAGCTGCTTCAAACAATACTTTCAATACTTCGCTCATCCATTGTTTAACAGAGTTTCGAAAGTTGTAAGAGAACTTTTCAAAGGCAAACTTTAAATCATTGCCTATAGTTTTAAAAAAGCCTTCGCCTTTATCACCGTAATGATATTTGTACCATTTGTCTCTATCCCCACTACCACCGGGGCCTACATACATTTGCCAGTAAGCGGTTTTCTTTATCGCCTCTTCTTTCATCAGCAGTAATTGCTCAACAGCCTTATCAGAATCTTTAACCATTTCAGCAGTAGCTGTAACGGTGGGTTTCATTACTCCATTGATCATGGCGATAACAGAAGGAAATATTAATACTGCAAAACCAAGAACGAATGGACGGAACAAAGGATAGAAGTCGACGGGTTCTGCTCGGGCGATGTGCACCCATACGCGGTAAGCAATGTACCAGGTAGCAGCAAAGCCCGCAATGCCACGACCGACACCAATGAGGCGACTGCACAACGGCATCATATCTGTATACAGATCTTCCAGCACTTCCTGCAGGCTTCTGATCTTGCCGGCAAAGCCGCCTTGTGCTTCTGCAATACATGGAACTAATAAAATCACTGTTGCTGCAATAGCAACTCTTACGCACATTTTCATGCTACACTATTTTATACCACGCAGTTTTCTTGATAATTCTATTTCCTGTTGCTCTTTTGTTCGCTGTATGGATAATACCATTGTGTTATTATTGAACTCCTGCAAAAAAGCGAACTGATCTGTGATGCGGTCATATACACGATCAATGACCTGCAGGCGTTCGTCATCACTCATTCTTAATTTACCGGAAGTAATGACCAATGCCAATTCATCTATTTGTTGCAAACTTTCTTTGAAGAGATTATTATAGACATTACCGATATTTTTAATTTCTGTAGTGGTGAACTGTTTGTTCTGTTTAAATTCATTGAAGACTGCTTTGTATTCTTTTACTATGCGTAGTTGGATATTTATAATATCAGCGATCCTTTTATACTTTCGTACGGCAGGGCTAACTTGTAACAGACCATCCAAAAATGTTTTATGCAAACTGAAGTTGCTCTCGGAAATGTTTCTGATAGTTGTATAACCCTTGTGAAGGATCTTATACCCGTCGTACATATTGTTGAGAATCTTTTTGAACTGGGTAAGCTTTTCCCAGTTGAGGAGTAGCTGCTGTGCTTCTTCTGCCTGAGCGCTGAGGGTTGTAATGTTAAGAGTAATGCAACATATTGTAATCACTGTCCACTTTATCATATCACTGCTTTTATTGCAGGATAAAGATAATGGGGGGATGAAGCGGTGCGAATTAAAAAAGGATAAGAAATTGTTCGTTTCTCGTTACTCGTTACTCGTAGTTCGTTTCTCGTTTCGTGATTTTTATTGTTTTCCTCTTTGGAATGAGATTGTGAGTAGAAGCAGATATTTATTATTTGAATTTGAGTAACGGGATTGCTGGGCAGACCTTCGGTCGCAAGTTTCGTCATAAGCTTTGCTTATTCCTTATTTATGTCTGAACCAGGATTTATGGGATTAAAGGATTAGTGGGATCGGGATGAATTATACGAATGCTAATTACACGAATATATAACGGACATAAAAAAAGCTTGTAGAAACAAGCCTTTTATACTTACACTATGAAAAAAATTATGAAGAGACTTTATAACGAATACGGATTAAAAGCCTTTCAAAGGATGGATTGGGTTCTCTTAGGATTTGGTTTAGGTTTTCTTTGGATATGGATTATCTGCTAATGCTGAAGCAAAGAAACAAACATTGGCAGCGTAAAAAAATAGAACATCTTACCAATCTGAGGTAATTATTTCACAGTGCTGTTGTAGAATTTTGATTACAGGTAAGTACTTAGTTTTAATAGATTGGTGTTTTTGTCTGAACCAGGATTAGAGGTTTTGAGGATTATTGCGTGAGCTTCGCTCAAGGCCTATCCGCTTTTTTTGTATTTTTACAGTTCCAGTTAAAATTTATGCCAGCAGCACATCCATTAAGCAATCTGCAACAGGAACTTTTGAAGATTTATGGTTCAAATATTTCTGATGCGGATCTATTGCATATTAAAAACTATTTAGCCCGCTACTTCGCCGGTAAGGCTATTTCTGAAGCAGATAATATCTGGGACCAGAAAGGATATACAGATGAACTGATGAATCAATGGCTTAAATTGTCTTGAACCAGGATTCACAGGATTATAAGATTGGCAGGATGAATACAGGTTAACTGTTATTGAAAATTCTTTTGAATTGCAAACTTTTGGCTCCGAAGTTTATCAACAGCCCAGCTTCCATGTTATATGCTTCGAGATAATTACGAGCCTGGGCAAGATTAACGTCCTCTAACTGAATGATTGCTTTAAGCTCTACCATAATAACTCCTTTTACAAAAAAATCTACTCGTCTGTTTCCGACATGTTCATCACGATAATAGATGTCCATTTCTTTTTCCCTTGCAAAATCCAATCCTGCATATTTCATTTCTATTGCCAGCGCCCGTTGATATATCACTTCCTGGAAACCATTACCCAGTGTTTTATGAACCTGCATCGCGCAACCAATAATCTTTTCCGTAATGTCTTTGTAAAGCATAATTCCTCATTTTGATGAAATGCAATTTTAAAGAAAGTGCCTTTACTCAAGTGAGTTTAAACGTTTACAAACGGATATAAATGATTAAATTCCTGGCGCATCATAAAATAGATATCAAAAACAATGAATTTTCAATTATCACGATCCTGTTAATCCTTTAATCTTGAAAATCCTGGTTCAGACAATTGCGTAGAAAGATTGGTTTGCCTTTGGCAATCT
>CAMLEX010000174.1 GCA_946479055.1 uncultured Bacteroidota bacterium
CAGCAAATATCGGCTGTAGTTCGCTATCAGCTTTGGTTCCGGCTGGACCTCTCCGACTGATCTTTTAGTTTAACCTGTAATCTTCGTTCTCAATTTAAGCTCGTTGGCCGGGCAGGACCAGCAATGAATTCCCCGTACTTCGCCAGTTCAAAACGTTGCAGCAATAGCATCAGCTCTTTACTGATATGCAAATTATCATACCATAAACCTGTATTTTTTTTACTGTATATACTTTCTGATGAATGATGAATCAATTCAATGCGAAGCAATAGGTTTTGATTTCTATTTATTCTCATCAAAGAAAATCGTAACGTGGACATTTTATGTATCCCTCTGGCTCAGGCGGCATTATCCATTTGTCAAAAATGGGTTTGGGTTTAACAGCATTATCTTTTTTGGCTTTTATTTTTTTTGATTTAACAGGAGATAAAGAAGGAATTGTTTTAGGGAGCAAAATCTTTTTTCGCCAGGTTTTCCTTGGGGGCAGAACTTCTATATCATGGCGGTCCTCCATGGTAAGAATTGTAATTTGAAATAAAGGTAATTGCAAATGGATACCTGCAAATGAATAAGATAGTAAGTTTTTTGAGAAAAAAAGTTAATAAGATATAGCTAGTATTTAGCAGACAGTATAAACACTTATAATGTATGCTTACGTATTATAATGGTATTTAATAAAAAAAAGAAGTGATTGAAATGGGCTTGGTTTACTTGATTGAAGCTTTTAATCACCTCTTGACGGAATACATCATAAATTTTCAAGTACATCTTTTTAAGTCTTGTATATGTGATGAGAGTACAAGTACTCAGGATTTTCCTGTAAACAAAATTCTACACGGCAGATACCGAAACGATTACTCCAGATAGATAATTTGTTCTATTTTTTCGGGGGACTAATGTTTCTTTCTTTGTACTGCAAGCAAGGCTTTAATCCGTACACCTGTGAAAGCTAAATCCAATCCATTTGAAAGGTTTTTAATCCGTGCCCTACAAATTTTTTTTAAACCTTTAACCTGTTTTATGGTAACTTCTGATTTCCTTCAGGTCAATAGACTTCATGAAGTTGTTGATCGCTTGGTTAAAACCCTGCAGACGAAGACTACCGGTAACCAAAGTTTTTTCGTGAATGAAATTCCCGGTCATTTACAGTTAGGCAGAGACCCACAAGTAATTGCTTCGGTGCTGGGAAGATTACTATCTGCAGTTGTTTCCTATGCAAAAGATAGTAGCATCCAGTTGTCTGCAAAAATGTACGGCAATGTTATTTTAGTTCGTGTTAAGAGTTCCTGTGGTTTCAATAATAATGGGATTGAGAAGCAGTTGCAAACATTGCTACCCCTTGCTGAAAGAATGAGAGGCGCTATCGGTTTTACAAGCCAGCGAAACAATATAACTACTATTTGTTTAGGCTTTTCCAATTTACCATTGTAATACATCGGGCCAATTTAATTATATCGGGAACCCGGAAAATACCTCCAGGAGTAAAAGGAATATAGATTGCAAAAAAAGCGACCGAAATTGTTTCACTAATATTTTACGGGATGATTTCGTGGCGCATCAATACCCTGTTCATTTAGTTTCATAGTATATCAGTTTAATAAAAAAGCCCCTGGAAAAAATCAGGGGCCTAGTCAAAACCAACTGTAATAGGAAATTGATTGAGTTGAAGTAAAGAAGTTATGTAAAGATGAATTTGCTTTTCCTGGTTTAATACAATTGGAGCCAGTTGTTAAATAATTTCCGGATTTTCAGCATTATCGTTAACATATTTCTGTAGTAAAATGAATATCATAACTATTTGATAAAGCAATCGTATAGTTCAAAAAATCCGCCCCAATTTTCTGGGGCGGATGGCTTCGGATTAAACTATTCAATGAGAAATGTATACAAGCGGAAATTTTATTCCTTTTCGGAGGATTACCGTGTAAACTATTACTCATTGGCTTTTCATATTGTCAAATGTTGTACAAGATCAGTGCTATTGACTCAGCCCTTTAATAAAATGTAATGTATAGTACCATAAGTGGAGCAAAGGGCCGGATAAAAAGCCAGCCCGGTTTAATATCTGATATCCTATGAAAAATTTAATTAAAGATAGTATCGTGCTATGCCTTTAGTGTTATACTATTATACAGGTAGATTTCATAATTCACACATTTTTCGCGGTGGACAGGCAATTGCTAAGTGTTTATTCTTATCGATTTAAGCAACCAGTAAAAACATAAAATTTTTTTAGGATTTTTCCCTAAGCTTTTTTAATAGCAAGTGTCCAGGTCCTTTACTTTTATTGTGAAGATTTTATCTGCAATAGGATCTTATGGGAACAGATGATGAAAAACACGAAAGAGTTTCAGACTTTAGATAACAATAAATCAAATGAAAAGGTTTCTATGTTTATACAGGTAAAAGATTAGGCATTATTGTTAGTATTATTCAGCAGTGCTTCGGTAACAGCAAATGTTATGTTTAAAACACAACCCTGGCCTGGTCTTGAAACAAAATCAGCCGTTCCGTTATACGATGCTGCCCGGCTTTTAATATTGTCTACCCCGATTCCTTTTCGTTTTTTACCGGTATCAAAACCTACACCATTATCTGAAATGGTCAGTATGATAGTTTTTTTATTTTGTGAAAGGCTGATGGTAACTGCCGTTGCTTTGGCATGCTTTAAAATATTGTTCAGTTGCTCCTGCACTATCCGGAAAACATTCAGTTTAAATTTATCGTTCACACTTTGTTCTATAAAACTCTTTAGTGAACAGGATATTTTAACCGGGTTTACTTCCATCGTATCCCGGACAATAGTCTCAATAGCTTCGCAAAGTCCAAGGCTTTTAATGGTGTCAGTTGTCAGCTCTTTGGTTAATTTTCTGATCTCTTCAATAGCTGTACTTGTATATTCGGAGGAACGGCCTAAATAAAATTCGCTGTCTTTTCCCCCACGTTTTGCCATATCAAGATACAACCTGGAGGCACCCAGCAATTGGGTTACGTTATCATGCAGTTCTTTTCCAATGTCCGACCTTTCCGTTTCCTTTGCTTCCTTTGTGGCTTCTGCAATTTGCTTTTCTTTTAACTTAATTTCTAAAGCCAGTCTCTCTTCCAGCCTTCTTTGTTTACTCATATCCTGCATGTAACCGATCATGCGGTAAGCTTTTCCATCGGCATTTCTCAGTACAATGGCACTGCTTAATACATTGGCTACTGAATCATCGGCTCTTAAAAAACGATAGCTGTACTTCCACTCAGCTTCTTCCGACGCAAGCATCCTGAGATAGTCCGTGAATACCGCTTCTTTGTCGGCTGGATAAATATGGCTAAGCCAATCGGCTGCCGGTGTCATATTGCTGGTTATTTCATAACCGAAATCTTTTTGATAAGCATCACTTATAATTACTTTATTAGTTACCAGGTCAGAATCATATAATACATCAGAAGAAGAATTGAAGATGAGCTTAAAACTTTCCTTATATTCGGTAAACAGCCTTACATTAGAAGCAATTTCCAGCTCCAGCTTTTCTTCCAATTCGATGGCTTGCTCGTTTTTTTCAGCCAACCTGGCTTCTGACTTTTCCTGCGCCTGTATAATATTTTTGGCAACTATTTTTTCTTTTTTTGAATCAATCTTTTTTTGCTTTGATTTAGCCAAAACAATATTGCCAGCAACAGTTCTTTCTTTTTTAGTATCAATATTTATTTGATTCAGGATGCTTTTGCTCAGATCCGCAATGCTGGTAATCGATTTTTCAATTCCATCCGCATCCATAAAAACCGCGGAAGTGATTGCACAGGGTAGTGGTTTGCCGTTTTTGTTTATGGCTATTACCACCGCAGCGGACTTGCCCTCAGCCGTTCTTTGCTTCAGCATCTTTTTAAAGTTGCTTTCATTTATATCAAAAATAGCTGCCCTGTTCTTGGTCAATAATTCTCTTTTAGAATAACCCAGGAGTTTACAGGCTGCGCTGTTAACTATTATTATTTTTCCGGTGCTGACTGTAGAAATGATGTTTGCCTGTGCGGTATTCTCAAATGCCAGGTAGCGAAGTGTTTTGCCTTTGGCTGCAGCTGTCGGTTTCATAGAAATGGCGGGCTGCTTTTGATTCTTGTATTCCCGAATTTTTAACATGTAAGAAAAGGTTCATCAGTAAGGTAACTCCATTATTCGGCGAAACAAAGGAATCAAAAGGCTGCGATGCATTAAATCTGTATACTTATGGTAAACACCTAGTGTTATTTTTTTGAATGGGGATTGTGATCCTCAAATGTAAGCTTTCCAAAAAGTCGTCCCGCGATATGAACAGCATTCCCAAAAGGCCGTTAAACACATTGCGGAGGTATGAAACAGAAGTAGTACAATGCCGTCAAAAAATACAACCCTTTTCCATAATGAATATACTGGTACCCATTCTGCAAAATTGAATAATAAGATAGAACGGGCTGATATTATATGTTACCATATATAGTTTTAGTTGAAAATTTTCAAGCAAAAAAAGTTGTAAAAACAATTCAGAAAGGGAAAAATCAGCAGGTGATCAAAAAGTAATTTACCGCGTTAGGCGATGTCATTCTGTTTGAAAAACTTCTTCTAAACGAATAGCGATAACCTGAAGCAAAAGAATAGCTATTTTTTTGTTGTTTCACTAAACAGTAGCGAAGCACTGCGATTTCTCTATTCATCTGGTTTAAAGAGTTTGAATGTGCCATTGATCAAAATATTTTTTTTGTGTATAGTCAAATAATTGGGAGGTAGCCTCAAAAATCCTATTCTGTTTTTTATAATATTAAAATGTTTCTTCCATGATTGAGTCGGGCAGGTGAATAAAGCGCTGCAGTACGGGATAGTTAAAGGGATGGTTGATTTGTTCCCTGCGTAGTCTTGTTCAAATTCCCGGTTGTAGCATAGTGTATTTTGTTCGGGTAACAAACACAGCACATCGTATGTCAAAATAGCTTATTACAATGATAATTTCCTGAATTCGTAAAAGAGAAAATCGTGGTTAATTGCATTACGTAAAATTAATAAACCTCATTACTAACTGTCGGATCACAATTGTCAATAGCATTATTGTAATTGTGTCATTGCAAAAACGATTGCTATATGAAAAAAATCTCTCCGGGAACACAGCATTCCCATGGGATACAAAGCAGGTTGTATCTTCTTCTCTTAGGATTTTTATTGTCGGTTTTTTATTTTGAGGCACAGGCGCAAACAGCCCGTGTAGCCGGAACAGTAAGCGATAACAAAGGAATTGCTATTCCTGGTGTAAGCGTAACGATAAAAGGCACCAACCAGGGAACTGTTACCGATAATCTTGGAAGCTATTCACTTGAAGTGCCGTCAAAACAATCGGTACTGCTGTTTAGTAACGTAGGATTTCTTCCTAAAGAAGAGAAGGTAGGTGGCCGACAAATGATTTCTGTAACACTTGCGGAAAAAGCCGGTGACCTTGATGAAGTAGTGGTAATTGGTTACGGACAAACTCAAAAGAAAAGTAATCTTACAGGTTCTATCTCTTCTGTAAACAGCAAACAAATTCTCGAACGTCAGCCCATTAATGTCTATGATGCATTACAGGGACAAGCAGCCGGTGTGCTTATTATGAATGATAGTGGCGAACCAGGGGCCGAAGGAACAATAACGATAAGAGGCGCTAGTACATTTGCTGCCGAAGGAAACACGCCTTTATGGATAGTAGATGGTGTTCTTACAGATAATGCGAGTGCTATCAATCCCAATGACATTGAAAGAATTGAGGTTTTAAAAGATGCAGCTTCTGCATCTATTTATGGCGCCCGTTCAGCCGCCGGTGTTATTTTAGTAACAACAAAAAAAGGAAAGGAAGGAAAGACCCGCGTTGATCTGCAGTATTCTCATGTTTTCGGAAAATTGGCACATAAATTACAAAGTCCAAATGCAAACGATCTCCGCTATTACCGGAAAGTACAAAACGGAAACCTCAGCGGTACACAAGGCAGTTTTACTGACTCATTAAACCCCGCCTTTAATACCGATAATGATTTGCAGGATCTGTTACTCGGCAATACTGCTCATAGGGATGATGTAAAAGTTGGTATAAGTGGCGGGCAAAAGGCATTGACATTCTATGGTAGCATGAACTATATTAATGATAAAGGGATTGCACTTAATACCTGGAACAAATCTATTCAGTCAAGGATCAATACCGAGTTTCAGGCATCTCCTAAATTTAAGTATTCTACTAATCTTTCTTTCTACTGGTCGTACGGAAATTTTACGAGTATTAATAATTCATTACGACCTGTATTTGACAGACCATCGTATTTGAGAGTGTATAATCCGGATGGATCACTCACGAGTTATCTCGCATCAAAAAGAAACCCTGTGGCAAATGCCCTGCTTGAAGATAATACCAGGGAAACTATCAAGGCGCAGATGAATCATCAAATCGATTTCCAGATTCTTAAGGATCTGAAATTTACCAGCAGTTTCAATGCACAACTCACCAGTTTCCAGGGATTTTATTTTGCTCCAAGGTTTTTGGATGATAATGGTAATGAGAATTTTGCCAGGAATGATGTAAACAAGTTTTTTAATTGGCTCTTCCAAGCATTCCTTAACTATAATAAGAAGATAGGTGAACATAGCTTTACAGCTTTATTAGGTGCCGAAAAAGACAGGGAAAAAAGAGATTATACACATCTGGAAGGAAAAAACTTTATTATAGAATCTGCGCATTATGTAAAAGGCGCATTTATGGATAATCTAACTAAACAAACAGCAAGCGGAACTGCTAATTCAACCGCTTCGGCTTTTACCCGCCTTGGTTATGATTATAAGGGACGTTACCTGTTACAGGGCACATACAGGCGTGATGCATCTTCAAGGTTCGGTCCCGATAACCGTGTTGCTAATTTCTTTTCTGGTTCGGCAGCCTGGCGTTTCTCTGATGAAAAATTTATGGACTGGACCGCTGGTGTTCTGACAGATGGTAAGCTGCGGTTAAGCTGGGGACAGACCGGAAACGATAGAGTAGGTAGTTATGATTATCTGCAGTTGATCAGCCAGGCAAATTATAGTTACAATGGAATTCCGGGGGCTTCATTAACCAGTGAATTTGGTAATTCCTTCCTGAGCTGGGAAGCTACTGAACAAAAAAATATTGGTGTGGATCTCAATTTTTTCAAGGGAAGATTGAGTCTTACTGCTGATTATTACATTAAAACTACCACTGATTTATTATATGATCGCCCAATACCGGTTGAATCAGGGTTCACTTCTAAAAAAGTTAACTTAGGTAGTATTGAAACAAGAGGCTTGGAATTCCAGGTAAATGCAACACCCCTGTCATTAAAAAACTTTGCCTGGAATGTTAGCGGTAACATAGCTTTTGAGAGGGGAAAGATTTTAGAACTCGCCGATCATCGTCCCTTTATTCTCGGCAAATGGTATATAGAGGAAGGTGGGAAAATTGGTAATTTTTATGGCTGGCAAAGATTAGGGATTTATCCCACCGATGTACATAATGCCTATTCAGAGGATTGGCAAAAATTGACGCCTGTCGGTGTTGAAATTACTCCCGGCCCGGATGGAAAACCCAGAACTGATATTGTAACTGCCGCCGGTTACGAATTGAATGGAAAACCGTATGCAGGTGCTATTAAAAAGAAATATGCCAATGGTGCACCTTTATTGGGTGGGGATGCTGAATGGATTGATTTAAATAATGACGGTGTGATTGATGATGCTGATCGTATGATTATTGGAAATGCACAGCCCGACTATTACTTCGGCATAATCAACAATTTTACGTACAAGCAATTTACATTGAATGTTATTATGAATGGAACTGTAGGGGGGAAGGTATATAACACATTTAAATATAACCTTACCAACAACAGCTCTTCCAATGGACCTGCATTGCCTGAAGCGATATATGGCGCCTGGGTGAGACAAGGTCAGACGGATGCCACCTATCCATATTTCCCCGATAAAGATCAGCGGGGTAGCCAGCGTGGTGGTGGAAATAGCTACTTCCTGGAGGATGCTTCTTTCTTCAGGTTATCCAGTGTCAGATTATCTTATCGTTTCAAACCAGGTTTAGCTAAAAAAGCATTTATGCAAAATGCAAGCGTATATGTGTACGGCATCAATTTGCTTACCTGGACTGATTACACCGGGTATGATCCTGAATTCAGTTCCAGTAATGCTTTGCAACCTGGTGATGATAATGGAAAATATCCAAAGCGCAGGGAACTTGGATTGGGTTTAAATGTTCAATTTTAAAAATTCTGGGAATGAAAAAAATAACTTTTACTTATATCGCCTTTTGCCTTTGTTTTATCTTAGGCAGTTGCAAAAAACTGGTGGATGAAAAGCCTCTGTCTGATGGAACTTTAGAGAATTTTTATCGGAGTAAGTATGATG
>CAMLEX010000175.1 GCA_946479055.1 uncultured Bacteroidota bacterium
CTTCTTTGCTGCGGATGATCACTGTCTTGTCACTTGTCTTTGCTTCCGTCCATCGTTTTGCCTGTGTTGCATTATATACTTCCGATGGATTTAATAATTCACCGGAACAAACAACTGCATGCGAAGCAGGTGCGGTAATGCTGACATCAAAATCACCGTAATCGGAATAAAATTCGCCGGGGCCGGTATAAGGAACCGTGTTCCATCCGGCTATATCATCATATACACACATCCGCGGATACCATTGCGCAATGCTGTACATCTTGCCATTTTTGGTGGGTTGAATACCGGTTCTGTCGGCGCCCATTTGGGGACAGATATAGGAGTATTCGATCACTAGTTTTGTTTTGCCGGTTTTTGGCGCCAGTTCTATAGGCAGCCATACCTGCATCCTTGTATCGGTGATGATGTATTTCACATCGGTCAATGTTTTTCCATCTTTGGAAACCGCTTTTACAGATTTGATCTTCATACCAAAGGCATCGCCCATTCCTGTATAGCGGCTGCCCCGAACAGGAACGATAGCTGCACCGCGGGAATCCTTTGCAAAAAGATTTTGTTCCAGGTAAAGCCATAAAAAAGGCAATACATCCGGGCTGTTATTGGTATAGGTCAGTGTAGCTTTTCCTTTTATTTCATCGGTTGTTTCATTCAATGATACTGTTATCTGGTAATCGGTACGGTTTTGCCAGTAAGCGTAGCCGGGTTGACCACCTGCCGAGCGGTATTCATTACCATTGGTAGTATAGAAGCGGCTGTTAAAGGCTTCCTGATAATCATACTTGCTTTCAGGGGCCAGCGGTGGAGTAGCTAGTTGCGACCAACCAGTCGTGCTTCCCAGGAAAATGGCCAGGAGAGCCGTGAATGTTGTTGTTTTAAATCTCATGCTTGTGTTGTTAAATTTTTGAGAGCCGCAATATCCCGAAAAGTTGGGAATTATCGGGTTGGAAAATGTTATAATATATAGGATAACGGTCTATCCGTTATTCTTGCATTGCGGCGAAAAGAGAAAATCAATTGATGAAAAAAGGTAACAATTAAGTTGGCGAAGGGAAGATGGTCACAATCGTATTAGCGCTACAATAATTAAAACGGCGAAGATTAATATTTGATGACCAAGCATTCTTTTTCTTGCAATCATGATCTGAGTACCATAAATTTATGTGTTGGCCGCAATACTAAAACCTTCACTATGGACAGTAATCTTGATAATCTTAAAAGACTTATTGAAAGCATAAAAAACATTGGCTTTTGGGGAAGACTTTTTGGATGGAAGAGAATTAGAAATCAGTTAGTAGATGCTTCCGCTGATTTACAAAAACTTATTTCCAACAATGACATTTTAAGAGAGGAGGTTACAAAATATGAGGCCATCACTAATGGGCTTAATAAAGATTTACAACTAAGCAGTGAATCTATAATAAAAAAAGACTCAGAAATAGAAAAGTTCAATTCAAAACTTCTGGACTTAAACAATAAAGTATCAACTTTTACAGCTGACCTTTCTGCCGCAAATGCAAATATTAAAGGACAAGAGGGTCAAATTAATCAGCTTACCTCCGACAATTTATTATTAACCGAAAAAAACACACAACTACATTCCGAGAACAAAAGATTGACTGAAACTTCTGGAACCAATTCTCAAACTATTTCTGACTTAACAAAACGCAAAAGCGAACTCGATATAGAATTAGCTGAAATAAAAAGAGATTTACAAAATATCCAAACTGAATTAGGCGACGTAAAAAAACAGAATACACAGCTAATTAAAGACGAAGAATTTAGAAAACAAGAACACTCGAATTCTTTGGCTTCATTAGAAAAAATTCAAATCCAAATACAAGCAGAAAGAAATAAAGAAGTAGAAGAAAGGAATGCCAAAGAAGTTGAACGCATTAGGAAACTTAAAGAGACATGGGGCACGCATCAAGAAAATGCAAAGAGTATCATTAAATCTATTTGCCAAAAACATACTATTCAATACATAGACAAAGTTCCTTTTAAAGGAGACCCAGACAATACTTTACTGATATGTGATGAATATGTTGTTTTTGATGCTAAAAGTCCAGGAAGTGATGATTTAACTAATTTCTCAAACTATTTGAAAGACCAAGCGGAAAAAGCTAAAAAATACGCAAAGCAAGAATTAGTTAAATCCGACATCTTCTTTGTTGTTCCATCAAATACTCTTGACATTTTAAATACATTCGTTTATCGACACGGTGACCACAATGTTTACATTATTTCAATTGATGCGTTAGAACCGATAGTTTTAGGGCTAAAGAAAATTGAGGAATATGAATTTGCAGAGCAGCTAAGTCCCGAGGACAGAGAAAATATTTGCAGGGTATTAGGTCGGTTTGCTCATCTTTCAAAAAGAAGAATTCAGGTTGACAGTTTCTTCGCCAAACAATTCATAGAGCTTGCTTACAAATGCGAAACGGATTTACCTAAGGACATATTGGAAAGTGTTATTGAATTTGAAAAAGCTGAAAAGCTTAATCCCCCACAAGAAAAAAGGGTAAAGACAATACCAATCGGAGATTTGGTTAAAGAAACAAAAAAAATCAAACAGGAGGCTGAAAGCAGAGGAATAATAATTGAAGATGTAAACATTTCAAATAGCCTAAATGAATTACCTCTGTACAAAAAATCAGAAGAATAACTACCATGAATTTTCTCAAAAAATACTTTGAGCATAAAAAGATGAAGGCGCTTATAAAACAAGCGACAGAAACTATTTACTCAGAGCAGTTCGATTTTGACAGTATTCTTAAAAAATTACTTACCCAAACAGACAAACTTCAAGCCTTAATCGCCATCAAGTTTGCAACCTATATAAACGAGCCTATAGGCAAGGCAGATATTAAACAAGCAATAGAAGAAATTAATTCTGCTAAAAATGATTTAAAAGAAGAAGGAGAAATGAAAGCCTTTTTAAAAATTCTTCAGGAATCAACTGAAGTGGATTGGCTAGAAAAAACCAAAACAATCTTAGAAGGTAAGCTTGCTTTAAAACAAAACAAATATTCATATCAGGCTTCTATCTACCATCTTGAAAGTATAAAAAAGGGCCCAGCATCCTCGAAAGAAAAAGCAAAATGGAAAGTTCTGTCAAGCGAATTGGAGGTAGCACAAAAGAATTATAATGACCATTTACAAAAACTAAAAGAAGCAGAAGAGCAAGAATCTACTAAGGCGGCTCAAGCGGCTTTAGACAAAATGGTTGCAGAAAGAGATGAAAGAAGAAAACATATGACAGACGAAGAAATACAAAATGAGATTGCACAAGCCCGAATTGATAGAGAAGAAATAATAAAGCAGCTAAAGGAAACTGTACAAAAAAATAAGAGGGGGCTGACAGACTCCTAAGAAAATAGCTGAATGAGGAAGATTGATTCAACAGATTATGTAAAATATCCGCATTCGGCAATACTCGAACGTTAGCAACAACCCTAGAGCGACCCTGTAACTATGACAGAAAAATGAATATTGAAACTCACATACCGACAGAATTATTAAAACCGTTTATCAAAACTTACCTGATCATTGAAAGTCAGGATGAGCTGGTAAACCGAGTATTGCCGGATACTTCCCTTGCCATTGCTTTCCGGTACAAGGGACAAGTAAATTATATTACAGACTGTTCACGAGATGGTTTACCAATATCTGTTGTTTCGGGTTTGAGAAAATCGGTACGGTTAATCAATTACACAAGGAACACGGGAAATATTCTTGTCATATTTAAAGAAGCAGGTGCGACGGCATTTTTTAAAGAACCACTTCATGAACTGTTTGAAGAAAGTGTGCCGCTTGATAATTTTATTCCGCAGGTATCAATCGTAGAAGAACAATTAGCCGAAGCCCGAGACAACAATCAAAGAATTACTATTGTTGAGCAGTTTTTACTTTCAAAATTATATGATCCACGACCTGACAAGTTGATTGCTGCCGCTATACAAAAAATCAATTCCGCAAAAGGCATTATAAAAATTAAAGAATTAGCCGATACGCTTTACATCAGCCAGGATGCTTTTGAAAAAAGGTTTCGAAAAATTGCAGGGACTTCACCAAAACAGTTTTCTTCTGTTGTACGAATGAAATCAATCATCAACCAAAAACAGCAAGGCCAAACCCTTACGGAAATAGCTTTTGATGCAGGCTATTTCGACCAGGCACATTTCAATAAAGACTTCAAACTGTTTACAGGACAAACGCCGACCGACTTTTTCAAATCCCCGCCATCCTGGTAAATCAATGATTTTTTACAATGATTGGGTTTCTGTAGTTCTGAATTTTGTATAAACAAAAAATCAGGAAAATGAAATTCTATCTTTTAACGGGAATTATTGGTTTGGCATCGTTCAGTTGTAAAACTTATGCCCAAACAAATCATCCTGGTTCACGATCAGAAATCAAAAAATCAATTAAAATGAAAGAGTTTATTTTATTAGTGAGAGTTCCAACGACCTATTCAACTGAACAGGCAAAAGCCGTTAACCCGAAATGGAATATAGTGCTTGACAAATGGAAAGCGGACAGCGTTTTTGTTACAAGTTTTGTTTTCCCGGGCGAAAGCTATGTTCTTTCCGGTGCAGACAGATTGGTTAAAAACTCACCCGTTGTTGCTGATAACCTGAAAGTAGTTAGCAGCATTATTCTTCGTGCTGCAAGTTTAGAAAATGCAGTTGAATTGGCCAAAGCTTCGCCTGTACTTGAACACGGTGGAACAGTTGAAGTAAGAGAAATACCACCAAGGCCGGTTGTGCGGGATTAACTAATTGAGGCTTGAAGTTTTTACTGAATCGCTCAAAAAAATAATAACAGCATAATCGCTGTTATTATTTTTAGAGAATGAACCTTATTGATAATTAATGATGAGGTTCATGTTGACGTTCATAGTAGTCATAGAGCTTTCTTTCGTACAAATGGTCAAGAGGTACTGACTCATCGTACTCCGGGCTGCTCTTAATGGCGTCTTTCGTAAGATCTACTACCACTGCGGAATCATCCCATTGCACTTCCCTGATCCAGGTTGGTGAAATCAGTACTTTCTTTCCGCTAAGCCAGTGGCCAGTGTCAATTATGATAAAGCGAATTTCCCAGGTTTGATCGTCGATTATATAATCTTTTACTTTTCCAATTTCTCCGTCAATGGCATGAATTCCATAACCCTCTACCTCATCGGCGCTGCGCAAATGCTGATCATTACCCTGGTTGGCCGTATCATAATCATGTTCTCTTCTTTCAACAGGTATAGGCGTTACCATACCTGCTATACCGCCACTATAAAATCCAGCTCCCCAATATTGCGGCCATGAGTAATACCTGTTCAAATCCGTTTCATGCTGGCGGGAAACAGGTTTTTCAGTGTCTATATCCGGGCTATTCTTGATTTGCTCTGTTGTAAGGCTTGTCGGGAAAATTTTTTCATTAAAATCCGGTGTTCCGATCGAAGTGGGAGAAATAAGTACCTTTTTATCGGATAGCCAGTTACCTGTTTTTACAACCAGGTAGCGGACAGTCCATGATTCATCGTCAAAGTAAAAATCTTTTACTTTTCCGATTTCGCCATCTGTAGCTCCCATGTGGAAGCCAATCAGGCTATTAAGGTTTCGTTGCATAATGTATAATTTAAAAATTTATAAAATAGTTGTTCTGCAGCGGAGCCGCAAATCATACTTTGTTGATTGCCAAATGCGGCACCATACCTATTTTTGCAGCATTAACCCTGCCATTTAGCGATAGTATTTTAAATCAATGCGATAGAGGTAAAAGCGGGGAATGCAATACACTTTAAACTCTATCATTGCGGGTAATGAGTTGGTCTTAAATACCAGATTTTCCACACTGATAAGTTTTTAAAACAGTATTTTAAATTATCTGTGTAAGCATGTGGCGGATCAAAAGAGGAAATTCGGCCCGGAGTTTTAGACAGGCATACACAAGCAAAGAAAAAAGTTAGTGAGAGGTTGATCTATGAGACAGATAACGTATCCGGATGGAGTCTTCGTTGGAGTGAATACTTTAAAAAAGGAAAAAAATCCCACAAAGGCACAAAGAACACAAAGCGTTTATGCATTCAATCAATATTTCTTTGGTGTTCTTTGTGTCTAGTGGGATAAAAAATTCGTTTATTTCTTCAATCCCACTTTATGCCCGCTGATAGCGAAATATAAAATGAACAGGTAGCAGGGGATCATGATCCAGTATGCTTGCTGAAAGCCAATCGATTTCGATTCTCCCAGCGATGCCCATAACTTGGGTAACAATGCACCACCGGCAATACCTACTATTAATAATGCCGAAGCGGTTTTAGTGAATTTTCCTAATCCATTTATCGCTAATGGCCAGATAGCGGGCCATACAAGTGCATTGGCCAAACCAAGAATGGCGATAAAGAAAACAGAAGTAGTACCTGTAGTAAAAATGGCGCCTAATGAAAATAAGATGCCCAGGATGGCAGAAAATTTTAAAGCAGTTGATTGAGAAATATATTTTGGTATCGCAACAATGCCGATAATATAACCGGCAAGCATTCCCAACATAGTGTAAGTAGTAAAATGTTTTGCTGTGTCTAAACTTATGCCCAGTGAATTGCCGTAAACCTGTATAGTATCACCTGCCAGCACTTCTACACCTACATAAAGAAATAGAGTTACAAAGCCCAGCCATAAATAAGGATAACTGAAAATACTTTTGCGATTGGTAACTGAAGAAGATGCAACTGTTTCGTCTTCTCCTTCAGCTTTTATATCAGGCAGCGTTGAGAAGTAAATAAATATCGCCAGCGCAACCAGCACTATTGCAATAAGGATATAAGGGACAACAACTTTAGACGCCAGTTCGTTTAACTCGATAGCTTTTTGAGAGGCGTCCATTGTAAGCAATCTTTCCTTAAGCGCATCTGCATTGCTGAGCATGATAGCGCCCATGATCAAAGGTGCCAAAGCGCCAGCTCCTTTATTACAGATACCCATGATGCTGATCCGTTTGGCGGCACTTTCGATGGGTCCGAGGATAGTGATATAGGGATTAGAAGCTGTCTGCAATAAAGCAAGCCCGGTACCAATAACAAACAGTCCCAATAAAAAAACATTATACGTTCTGCTGTTGGCGGCCGGTATAAAAATCAGGGCGCCCGCTGCCATTAATAACAGACCCAGCATCATCCCTTTTTTAAAACCGGTTTTTTTCAATACCCAGGAAGAAGGGAATGCCATCACCGCATAAGAAATATAAAAAGCGGATGTCACAAGCATAGCTTCAGAAGTAGTAAGCTCACAGGCTATTTGCAAATAGGGGATCAGTGTTCCATTGGCCCAGGTTACAAATCCAAAAACAAAAAATAAAGCGCCAATGATAAGCATCGGCATAAAATAAGTTTGCCTTGTGTTGACGGCTGGTATGGCCAGGGATTGTTGCTGCATGCGGATATATTTTTTTAAGCGTTGAAAATAAACAAATCTATACGTGAAAAATGAAACAACCGTTTGCACGGATTTTATTATTCATTTGTGTAAAGCACCCATAAAGTTAACTTTACCACATGTTTTTAAGCAGTAGTGTAAATTCTTTCATAGTTGTAATGGTGTTTATTATTTTTTCCTGTAAAAATGAAAAAGAAAACTCAACAGCAACAAACCAGGACTCACTTCATTCCTGCATGAGTACACCGGCACGTTTTGCTGGTGATAGTAATAACGATTCTATTCCTGTCAATGGTGATACATCAACCATCAGTATGAAATATATACCCGGCGGAACATTTTTGATGGGCGGTGATAATGAACAGGCCAGTGCGGATGAATATCCCAAACATGGTGTGCAGGTCAATGCATTCTGGATGGATGCAACAGAAGTAACCAATGCGCAGTTTCAAAAATTTGTGGATGCAACGGGATATATAACTACTGCAGAACAAAAACCTGATTGGGAAGAATTAAAAAAATCAGTGCCACCCGGCACACCTAAGCCACCGGATAGTGTATTGGTAGCTGCATCGCTTGTATTCAAACAAACGGAAAGAGAAGTTGACCTGCATAATTTTAATCAATGGTGGAACTGGGTGGCTGGTGCCAGTTGGAAACATCCGCAGGGGCCGGGAAGTCATATAAAAGGAAAAGAAAATTATCCCGTAGTGCAGGTAAGCTGGTATGATGCGATGGCTTATTGTAAATGGGCTGGAAAAAGATTGCCCACTGAAGCGGAATGGGAGTTTGCAGCTAGAGGAGGATTGATCAACAATATTTATCCCTGGGGTTTCTAACATTTGAAAGGGTGTAAAGCAAAGACCTATAGCTGGGAAGGATAATTTCGTTATTTCTCTGACTTGTATGTTGGCGATTTTACTGCGGTTTTGTCCACGAATCGGACGGATAACGAAGACG
>CAMLEX010000176.1 GCA_946479055.1 uncultured Bacteroidota bacterium
TGGTATTTTCCTTTGTAGTAATAAGCTTCGGCTACCAGGTTAAGAACATTCATATCACTGGGCCTTTTCTTCAATATTTCATTCATGATGGCGACACCCTGATCCAGATCTCCTGCATTCAGATAAGCAATTCCCAAATTTTCCAAATATTCATTATCTCTTTTATATCCTTTTTCCCCAGCCAGTAACATATATTTCAGTGCATTTTTATCTTCATGAATAGCATAATAAATAAGCGCTAACTCATAAATCCAGCTATTCTTTGATGTATCCAGATCTATCGCTTTCTGAAAAAACGGGATGGATTGTTTATAGTTTTGCATATCGGCATAGCTACGGGCAATCATATAGGGTGCTTCAGCATTCTGTTCATCTTCTTTGATGGCGGCAGTCAGGTGTTTAATGGCATCACCATAATTTTCCTGCTGATAATGTATTTTCCCGATGTAGAAATTGATTTTCTCTGAAGGATCTGCTTTTTTTAATTTGTTGGCATACACTATTACATCTTCATTTTGCTTCAGGTTGAAAGAAAGATTCATCAATTGTTTGTAAGTAGCAGGTGATTGATCGCCCAGCTCTTCTAATTTTTTATAAGTGTCTTTTGCCTGTTGATACTTTCGCAGATCATAATAAGAAGCAGCCAGTTCGCTTACTACAGATTTATTATTGTTATCGAATTTATATGCCTTTTCAAAATTTTTGAATGCTTCCATCCTCCGGCCGGTTTGTTTTTCCTGCAAACCTTTTTGCAGAAAAAAAACAGCGCTGTCAGGATTAGACACAGGAGCAGTAGTAACCGGAGTTTGGGAAAATGCCAGCATACTGCTAAGCATACATACAAGATGAAGGGTTTGTCGGATCATTGGATAGGATGTTATTCTTATTTCGAAAATATTCACTATGCAAGATAAATTTTAGTAGTGAGAATGTGATTATTCTACCCTATATTTTATCTGCTAGTACTGTTAAAAATCAGCCTGGGCTATTTAAGGATAATTCCTGCAAGCGGCGGTAAATTTACCCGGAGCCTGTAGGTATTATTTTCCTTGTCAATCAACTCTGACCGGATATCAGGATTAAAAACGTTGCCGGTACCCCAGTATATTGTTTTATCGCTATTAAATATTTCCTGAGTATAAGGTTTTCCACTTACAATAATTTGCCAGTCATTCCTAACTACCGGTGTCATATTAAGTATAATCAATACATCATCACTTTTTTTCTTACCACTGCGTCGGTAACAGACTACTGATTCCTGTCGGTGATTGAGGGCTATCCATTCAAAACCATATTTATTAAATTGGTTTTGATATAGAGCTGGCTCGGCTTTTAATAATTTATTCAGATCGGCTACACAATCTTTCATCATACGGTGGCCATCATATTGCAACAATTGCCAGTCGAGTTCAGATTTATAATTCCATTCGCTTGTTTGTCCAAACTCATCTCCCATGAATAATAATTTAGCACCCGGATGTGTCCACATATATGTATACATCAGCCGCAGGTTGGCAAACTTCTGCCAGTCATCCCCGGGCATCTTGTATAACATCGGACTTTTGCCATGTACTACTTCATCATGACTCAGCGGCAACATAAAATTTTCATCATAGTAATACGCCATGCTGAAAGAAAATTTATTCTGGTGATGCTGCCTTGCCAACGGATCCAATTTAAAATAATCCAGTGTATCATGCATCCAGCCCATCATCCATTTCATGCCAAAGCCTAAACCATCCTGCCAGGTAGGCTTTGATATGCCCGGCCAGTCAGTGGCTTCTTCCGCTATGGTTTGTACATCCGGAAAATCACGATAGATCGTTTCGTTCAGGTCTTTAATAAAAGCAATGGCTTCCAGGTTTCCATTACCACCAAATTCATTGGGCTCCCACTCACCTTCTTCCCGAGAATAATCAAGCTTTAGTATAGAACTCACTGCATCAACACGAACACCATCAATATGAAATACATCAAACCAGAATCTTGCATTGCTGATCAGAAAAGATTTCACTTCTCCTCTCTTATAATTAAAAATATAACTGTTCCAGTCTGGATGAAATCCTTTGCGCATATCAGCATATTCATATGTATGTGTGCCATCAAACTTGAAGAGCCCATGCGAATCGTAAGGGAAATGTGAAGGAACCCAATCCAGAATAACGCCAATACCTTCCTGGTGAAAGGCATCTATTAATTCCATTAGTCCCTGCGGACTACCAAACCGCGATGTAGCGGCATAATAACCGGTGCATTGATAACCCCAGCTTCCATCAAAAGGATGTTCCATTACCGGCATTAGTTCTACATGGGTAAATCCCATTTCTTTTACATAAGGAACTAACTGCTCCGTTAGCTGAGTGTAAGAAGTATAACTTTCTTCATCGTTTTTATCAGGACGTCGCCAGCTGGTGAGGTGCACTTCATATACGCTCCAGGGTGCATCCAGAGCATTGTGTTCTTTTCTTTTTTTCATCCACTCTCCATCCTTCCATTCATAGTACATATCCCAGGTAATAGAAGCGGTATGAGGTCTTTTTTCCCAAAAATTAGCGAAGGGATCGCCTTTATCTGTTTTTATTCCTTCAAATCCTATAATATGATATTTATAAACTTCACCCAGTTTGAAATTTGGGATAAATCCTTCCCAGATACCGCTGTTATCCCACCTGGGTTGCAATTCATATTCATGATTCAGCCAATGGTTGAAGTTCCCTTTCACAGAAACAGAAGTAGCATTCGGAGCCCATACACAGAAATACAGTCCCCATATATCGTTCACCTTTATAGAATGTGAACCGAATTTTTCATAAAGCCTGTAATTTGTTCCTTGTTGAAAATTGGTTACATCTTCATCAGTCAGCAAGGAATAGCTCCATACGGGTTTTGACGTATCAATAAAATGGGTTTCTTCGTATTTCTTATACGATACTGATGCCTCATGTTGTATATTTTCATCGGAAGTAAATAATTTTTCCTTCATGTCTGCGTTATCTCCTTGTTTATCCATTTCAATATCTTTTTTTTTCTCAGTCATTTATATGGAGTTTTTTGGTTTGTGCGTCCAATACAACTTACACCTTTTTAGTGAAATATTAACAACAGAATAAAGAAGTATGCCATTATAATCAACCGTAAATCAGCATTTTTGCTACGCTTGTGTAAATGTAGGTTTTGATTTAGCGTTAAGCTATATTTTGCAACTTATACCGAACCAACCAATGAGAAAAAATTTCGTTCTAGCTCTTGCTTTAACACTACTAATCCAATTTGTATCAGCTCAATCCGCTTCTTTAAAAGGTTCTGTTGTTGACAACACCGAGAAAAAAAACCTTCAAAACACTCTCATTTCCCTGATGCGGGCTAAAGATTCTGTTCTTGTAAAATTTGCCCGGGCTGATAAAGCAGGCAATTTTTCCATTTCCAATTTAAAAGAAGGTGAATATATCGTAATGATCACCCACCCATACCTCGGCGACTATTTTGATAAAACCCAGATCAAACCCGATAGCATCACAGATCTTGGCAAGATCAACATGATACCCAAAAGCAAACTGCTTGCTGAAGTGATCATCAAAAGCGGATCCCCAATCCGGATAAAAGGTGATACTACGGTATATACTGCCGATAGTTTTAAAGTACGTGAAGGGGCTAATGTAGAAGAACTGCTGCGAAGATTGCCTGGTATACAGGTAGATAAAGATGGTAAAATAACGGCGATGGGCGAAAAAGTAACCAAAGTACTGGTGGATGGCGAAGAGTTTTTCGGAAGCGATCCCGGTATCGCTACCAAAAACCTACGAGCCGATATTGTAAAAGAAGTGGAAGTATTTGATAAAAAAAGTGACCAGGCTGAGTTCACAGGTATTGATGATGGGGTAAAAGACAAAACCATCAACCTGAAACTGAAAGAAGATAAGAAGAAGGGGTATTTTGGAAAAATTGAAGCAGGCGGTGGCTTAAAGGATAAGTATAACAATGCCATCATGCTGAACGCTTTTAAAGGGAAAAGAAAAATTGCCGCATATGGCATTATGAGCAATACTGGTCAAACCAACCTGGATTGGGAAGAATCCAATAATTATGGTGGCGGTATTGACGGGTTAGAATCAGGTGTCAGCGATGATGGCGGCATGTACATGACGTATAGTGGTGATGGCGATGATAACTACGGAGGTGGCCGTAAAGGCATCCCCCGCAACTGGAACGGTGGTTTGCATTACAGCAATAAATTTAATAATAATAAGCAGAGCGTAAATGCTGGCTATAAATTCTCAAAAATAAATGCCCCTGGTATTACCAGTACGTTTTCAAAAAACTTTTTACCAGATACAAGCTGGTCTACCAATAGTGTGAGCAATAATTATTCTTCAAATAATAAGCATGCTTTCAATTTTACGATGGAAACCACCATTGATTCCAGTAATACTTTGAAATGGACGATCAGGGCCAATGAAAATAATACATTAACCCGCAGCAATTATTATACTGAATCTTTTGCAGACAATCTTGACTCTATCAATAACAGCCAGCGTAACAGTAATAATAAAGGAGTTAACGATGCAATTACCAGTTCCCTTTTATGGAGACATAAGTTTAAAAAGCTATCACGAACATTATCTATTAACGCTGATCTTAACTGGAACCAGTCGGAAAACGACGGATTATTATATTCATTGAATAACTATTACCGGAACGGTGTTATAGATAACAGGGATACGATAGATCAGCAAAACATCCGGAACAATGAAGGAAAAAGCGTAAACACTAAAATTGCTTATACGGAACCGCTCCTCAAAGACATGTATCTTGAGTTTAGTTATGCGTTTAGTTACAATGCCAACAGTAATGAACGTATTACAAACGAAAACGATGGCTCCGGCAAATACACCAATCGCATTGATTCACTAAGTAACTTTTTCGAATTTAACCGTTTGGTAAATACACCTGGTCTTAATTTCAGAGTGAATAAAAAGAAATACACTTATTCCTTTGGTAGCTCTGTAGCATTCAGCCATTTTACACAAAAGAATGTGACGGCTATGCAGGAATACAATTATAATTATACCAATTTCTTTCCCCGCGCATCTTTCACTTATAAATTGAAGCCCAGTGAAAATATCCGGTTCAACTATAATGGGTCAACGAATGCGCCTACACTTGAACAGCTACAGCCTATCCGTGTAAATACAGACCCCCTGAATGTCTATATTGGCAACCCTGATCTGGAGCAAGCCTTCCGTCATTCGTTCAGTCTTAATTATAGTTCCTGGAATGCGTTGAAAGAAAGAAATCTGTGGGGTGGAATTAATTTCAGTATGACTCAAAATGCCTTTTCCCAGTTTAATACGGTTGATAGTGTTGGCCGCAGGACTTACCAAACTGTTAACGTGGATGGTATTTACAATATGAACATCTATAGCGATTATGGTTTTAAAATACCTGATACTAAATGGAGAGTGGGCTTTGGTCCTAACCTGAATTTTAACAGGAATATTGATTTTATAAGAGATGCTAAAACCAATACGACGGTCAAAAATAAAACGGATACCCGCAGTTATGGAATGAGGATTAATATCAGCCAGTATGAAAAGGATAAATATAATTTTCATATCGGTCCTAATTTTAACTGGAATGAAAGTAAAGCATCCGTTAATTCAGCGGCTAATGCTCAATACTGGCAGATCTCAGGTTGGGCCAGTGGTAGTGTGACATTACCTTATAAGTTTGAATTGGGAACCGATATTAATTACCAGGTGCGCCAGAAAGATCCAAGGTTTCCTGCCAATAATAGCTTTACTACCTGGAATGCTAATGTGATCAAAAGAGTGATGAAAAATGAGCTGGAATTTAAATTTGGCGTGTATGATATCCTGAACCAAAACAGAGGTTATAACCGGAGTTTCAGCAGCTACAACTTTACAGAAAGTTATTACAATACATTAAAACGTTACTGGCTGTTTACACTGACCTGGAATATTTCTAAAAATGGTAAGCCGGCAAGTTTTTAATTATTAAAAAAGTAATGCAGATGAAAAAACTATTTTTAAGTATACTCATCGCCTGCAGCGGATTAGCCAATGCACAGCAATTCATTAATTCAGGCGCTATAGAATTTGAAGTGAGAACGAATAATCATCGTGCATTAGGCGATGAAGGTATGTGGGTTCAAATGTGGAAAGATAAGATTCCGCAGTTTTCGACAACTTATTTTCAATATACATTTAACGATAATAAAGCCGTTTATAAATTTGACCGTTATGATGATAAGACTAAGCTACCGCGTGGTTTTGGTGTAAGCAACCCGGAAGATGATGTATGGTATAATGATTATACTACGGGATCTTTTGCAAACTACCGGTACATATTGGGTGATAATTACCTCCTTGCCGGTGAATTAATGAAAATTGAATGGAAACTCACCCCTAATGAAACCCGTGAGATTGCAGGGTTTAACTGCAGAAAAGCAACAGGCATCATTTTCGACAGCGTATATGTATTTGCTTTTTATACGGATGAAATAACAGTTAGTGGCGGCCCCATGGGAATAGGCGGGCTACCCGGAATGATATTAGGTATTACTATTCCCCGGATGTTTACCAGTTACATTGCTACCAAACTACAGGTTGCGGGTGTAGATGTCAGAAATATCGTAGCTCCGCAAAAAGGAAAGAAAAAAGAGTTTGCTGCCATTCGTAAGGATGTAGAAAAAGTGACAAAAGATTGGGGACGATGGGGACAGCAGGCGTTGTGGAATATGTCCTTGTAAAATATTTTTTAATCAATGCGGTGGGGTCAGTTGTGCTGACCTTTTTGAGTAGAGAAAAAAAGAAATTAATCTATTTAATTATCTCAGCAAAAAACTTCTTTTCTGTTTTTGTTCACAGATCTAATTTATGTTTTGTACAATGATTAACTTATTAACCCCAAAAAAAATTACTGTATATGTATTCCTTTTAGGCTTTTTCTCATTTCCCGCTTTTTCTCAGAATACATCATTCACCTGTAAAGACCTTAAAAACGGCATTTTTCATTCTTACCCCAAAAACTCGTCCCAGCATTATATAAGTACAAGGGATGATGAATTTCAATATGAAACCAACATAAATACAGGTGATACAACACTTTGGCAAATTAAATGGCAGAATGATTGCAGCTATACCTTAAAATATATTTCCGGCAGTGGCACGGATGAGGCGACAATCAAATTCTTAAAGAAGCATAAGCTGACTTATGAAATAATAAACATTACAACGGAATATTATGTTTTTAAAGGCTATGTAGATAAAACTTCAAATCTTCCTATCCAGGTTGATACAATGTGGCTTACTGAGAAAACGAATCCTGCAAACAATGAAATATACAGGCAGGTAGCCAATAACCAAGCCTTGAAAAAAGCTCACTTCAGCGATACTTCCAGCTATGCGGTATTATATGTTTACAGGCCCGGAAATTTGAAACATTCATTGAGCAATTACCTGGTTTATTTTGATGATAATATTTTATGTGTCGCAAAAAATAATTCCGGTTATATTTTTAAAATAATGAAAGAAGGCCAATTCAATTTAAAAAGTAAATTGAATAAAGACGAATCATCTGTAAAGCTTAATGTGAAATTTGGGAAAACCTATTACATAAAATCCATGGTTCATTGGGGAATGTTTAAAGGACTAAAAAATTATAAACTGGAAATAGCAGTGGTCAATCCAGCAGAAGGTAAAATCGAATTTGGAGAAGTAAATCTCCAATAAGTACCATCTACCAAACTAACCGCAAAGACTATAATCATATAAAGCTAAAAGCATTTCTAAATACAAAATATACGATCACGGTTGATAGCAGGAAAGGTGGATTGGTAAGGTGGGGAAAATGATTACCGGTCTTTTACCCAAAACAGATTTTGTAATTTGGCTAAAGCCCAAAAAAGAATATCCACATTCTTCACGTCCTAAAGGACGTGGCAATAATTAAAAGGAAAAATGAGACTTAATATTTTGCACTCTTCAATTTGCCCCGCTCTTCGGAGGGGGGGAGAATATAGTACTCGTCTTCGGGCTTTAGCCCAATTTTCTTTAAATTCAACAAAAATGCCTTCATAAAAGTATGGATCCATTATGTATGATCAATCAAAAACAGGGAACAAGTACTCTCAGATAACTTCCGCTATCCTTTATTTGAGCATATAAGTCAAAATGCCCGGATAAAAAATATTAACCTTGACCGCATAAACGGATATCATGATCATGTGCATTGCCTGGTGACTTTAGGCGGAAATACAATGAGTTTATCAAGAAATATGAATTTCAAAAATTTGGCTAAAGGCGGGAGAGCATAAATTATTCCTTCCACGCTAATGGGCGTGGCAATTGTTTATTTAAAACTTGT
>CAMLEX010000177.1 GCA_946479055.1 uncultured Bacteroidota bacterium
AATGGTAGATACCATTCCTTCATTTTTTCCATCGAGAAATAATGCCTTACTACCTTTTTTCCAATCTGTTTCTACATGTGAGCCTTCAGCGAAAGCTGAAGTCCATGCCGGGTAAGACGTTTTACCCCAGAGTATTTTCCATACTTTTTCCCGCGGGGCTTCAATTTCGATCTTGAATTTTTTCTTTTCCATGATTTTTGATATTAAGTGATGTATGAATGCTTTTGCTTTAAAGTTTAAGAGGTTTAAATATTTGCACAGGGTAATCACTAAATAACTATTCTACCTTCTATGATAGCTTTTTTGTACCACAAAGATGAAACCATTTTTAAATAGTCAAGAGGGGCAATGGCGACAATTTCAGGGTCAATTCGCACCGAAACCGTTGCTGTTCACGGTAGTTATTGACAAGCGGAAAATAAATATTATAAGTCAGGAGATGACGATACAGATAAGAACTGTCGTATGTGAATTTGTTTTTTTATAATAGTGATACAAATTTATAATTACAAAGGGTCAAAAAATTATGTTAAGAAGATGCACTGATACGTGATAAAACAATCTCGAAAAATATCAACAAAAAACGGCAATGGCATAGTCCTTGTTTATACAGGCTCTTTTAATTTACCTCGCTGATTTGCAAGGTCAAATTTTTATTTATTAATTAAACATATAAAAAGAGTATTATGAAAAACATCAGATTAGCCGTGGTGGCATTGGCTGTTTCATCAGGAGCACTTTTTTCTTTCAATGCAATTCAGACAAACGCAATTAAAGGAACTGTTACTCCGGCGGATAAGGCTGTCAGGGCCTGGGCGGTTTCGCCTACAGATACCCTGAAAGCAGAGGTGCAGAATGGAACTTTTGAGATCAAAGATGTGAAAGTCGGTACTTATTCAGTGATCATTGAAGCACAGGAACCCTATGCCAATACAAGAAAAAAAGATGTAGTTGTAGCTGAAGGGCAGATTACCGATGTAGGTGAAATTAAATTGCAAGCTAAGTAGGATGCTTATCATAACGACGGAAGCTTGTGATTAACACGAGCAGGACTTATGCCGCTCTGATCGGAGCGGCATTTTTTTTGCTCTTGTAGTACGTGTTGAATAATAAAATTGGCAGATAAATAATGTAAACCGGTTGCTGTTACGACAGGAAAGCTATAATTTTAGTTTACGTCTAAGCAACCATTATGAAGAAATTTTTTTCAGCCATACCGTTTTTATTGTTGGGTTTATGCACATACTCCCAGCAATTAAGCCAGGTAACTTTTTCCGGGGGAGCCACCCTTTCTTATTTTACTTTTATTACCGACCAAGATGTATTGATACGGATCTCCGAAGATGGAAAACTAATGGAATGGGGTACTGAATTACGATCGGAACGAAATAATAATTATTATGCCCCCAAGCTGCAACCCTTTATGGGAAGAGTGGATTACTATGGCACGGAAGCTGACACAGTAATCAGGGGTAAGGTAAAAAGTATTGGCACCTGTATGCTCACCTATTACGGCGCCTATGAAACTGACGCCAAACCGGGAAAGCTAAAATCCATTGGCGCTGTTGGCCTTGACTATTATACCCGGTTTGAAAATGCGGCATTTAAAGGAAAATTAAGATTTGCCGGTAATCTTGTACTGGAGTATTATCCTTCACTCGAAAACGAAGCTTTCAGAGGTAAACTGAAAGCGGTCGGCAATACCCGTATTTTATATCATTCCACATTTGATGATAAGCTTATCCAGGGAAAAGTAAAAAGCATTGGCACTGTTGCTTATAACTGGGGCACTTCACTCGACGCAAGATATAAGGGCTCGTTGAAATCGGGTTTGTACAGGCAGAATATAAACGGTGTTACTTATATTCTACAATAATAATTCTATCAGGTAATAGCGCATCACCTGACAGAATCACAAGCTCATTATAAAATGAACGCATGGATATAAATTACATCAACTATTCTGCTTCCTCACATACTTCGTTAGAATAACAATTGTTTGTCCTTCTATTTTACCTTCAATCTGTTCTGTATTTTCTTCCACGATACGAATGTTTTTTACCACCGTACCCATCTTTGCATTCAGTGTAGAACCCTTTACATCCAATGATTTAATTAACACAACAGAGTCGCCGGCTTGTAATACCTGGCCGTTACAATCTTTATGCAGATCAACACTTGCATCGTTCTCATGGTCGCCGGTTGATTTGGCCCAGGCGAGCTTTTCATCATCTAAGTATAGCATATCCAGGTTATCCATCGCCCAACTTTCGTTCCTCAGGCGATTCAGCATCCGCCAGGATACTACCTGCACACCCGGCACTTCACTCCACATGCTCTCCGATAAACAACTCCAGTGGCTGCTATCTAATTCTTCCTTTTTTTCAATTTGCGCCCTGCATTTATTACAGATCATAATACAATTGTCTTCAGTACTACCTGATTGCGGAGGGACTTCATATAGTTGAATTCTATCCGTTGATTTACATAATTCACATTTGTTTTCGCTTCTTTTAAGCAGCACTTCTTCCAGTTTCATATTTCTTTTTTTAAATAAGGGGGCGAAGGTAATGAATTCAAACATTCTCTTTTGTCCTGGATCTGTACAAATGCTGAACTGTTGAATTGTCACCCACACGGTGATTTTCGCAATTGGCAAACAAAAAATATAGTTACACATAGATGGTGTAGGGAAGGGCAAAATTGGGTTGTAGGTTTACACAAATCAGATTCAATTAAATCAAAAAACCTTAACAATGAAACATTCATTTTCAATTTTCAGAAACCTTTCTTTTCTCCTTCTTTCTTTTTCTCTATTCCTTGCTTCCTGCAGTAAAAGCAAGGACGACACGATCCCGGTTCAGGGGGCAGCATTTGTTGGTCAATACCTGGTAGTTGAACCCTCAGAAACGTACACACTTCAAATAGAAAGTAAGGGCGGTAGTAATTTCCAGATCAAAGAATTCGGAGGCTTTTTAAATGTTCCATTAAATGCAGTATCAGAGGGCAATGCGCTTAAAATACCTGCGCAAACTTTTAAAAACCCGAATGGAAAATCACTTACGGTTTCAGGTACAGGTGTTTTATCAACAAAGAATAAGAAAGACGACACGATAAAGTTTCAGTATAAAGTAACAGGATTTACCGAATACGAAAGTGATTTTGAAGGTACCAGAAAATAATTATATAGGGGACGGAGAAGATTGATTGGCCCCTCGGGGCCTTTCGTCTTTATAGCCTTGTGGAGTAGGTTGGTTAGCCACAAATGAACGCAGAAGAACACAGAAGAAACTTTGTCACAAATTGAACCAATTAACACGAATTAACGCAGATTAATACAAATGACCACTTATCTGTGTTCATTTGTGTTTATCTCCCGAAGTATCGGGACAAGTTGTGGCAAAAAATTCCAGGCTTCACTTACTACTACTGTTCAGCGTATAACTGAAATCTTCATTGCCTACCAGTAATTTTCCTTTTCTATCCGTAAAAATAAGAACATGTTCATCCAGTTTTAAAAGATAAAGGAACGCATTTTCTTTATCATCATTCAATTGGTAAATGATCCTTCCATTTTTTCCGGTAATGATTTTCCAGCTTCCTGTTCTGCCGCCTTCCCTGCGCCATGGAGTTCCATAAACCTTGTACAGGCCCGGCCCGTTCTTTTCAGGATTGGGATAAAGAATAATATACCATTTTAATTTGTAGCATTCAGTACCGGGATCAATAATCCCTGGCACATTACAGGGAGTCCGTCCTTCAAAAGCCATTGAATCTTTCAAAACGGTTTGCTTTGGGGTAATGTTGACCTGGTCGGTGACGGAAGGTGTTATATTATTAAGTGTATAACTCCATCCACCGTTTCCCGCCAAAAGGTTATTATCTTCATTCAGCAAGTGAAGAAGATCTGCATTCAGCTCTACGATCTTTAAAGTCTTATCACGGTTTTGAAGCCGGTAATAATTCTTTTCTTTTTTCAACACACCACTCAATTCAATCTTTTTACCATCATTTATAAAACCATTGGTGTTCGGTTTGCCAATACCATAATTGCACTGAAGCTGGTACCCATTATCACGAAGTATCAATTTCCACCGGATGAAATCAATAGAATCGGACAACGGAATAGCCAGGAATGATCTGATAATATCAGCTGCCGGTGTACTTCCTGTATACACTTTTTCCTTGCCGCTCTCAAAGGAAACAATAAACAGAAGGAATAAAAAAGAAGCAATCTTTTTCATACACCTGGTTTTATATAAAATTCAAAAAATCAGGCCAGTTTTGAAACTAAGCTACACCTTTGGCCTTATTTTCTTGATAAAGGGAGTCTTTTTCGTTGATATATTTGATCAACGTATAGCTTAAATATAAACCCACAGAAGAATCGGCTTCTCTGACCTGTCAATAATCCCTGAAAGTTTACTAAAAAATCGTTGCGACACCATTGGACAACCAAGACTGTTACATAGTACCCTCGGATAAATTTCCTGGTCCGGAACACAATTAAATCCATGCAGAACAACAGCTCTTTTGTAAGCATTTGAATTGGATGCTTCCAAACCATGCAGCCGGTATGATTTACCATATTGACCACGGTATGTAGCGCCTATTTTATACTTTCCTAAAGAGCTGCAACCACAACTGGGGGTGTTTGAGAATTTGGCCTGTGCGAGGAATTGGGTGTTGCAGGTTCCGTGTGCTACCAATCCGGATACTGAAACGGTATTCTTCTTCATATCATAAACAAAGAAACGGTTTTTGCCACTATGAATTCCCATGTCAACCAGGAAACAATATTCAGTAGAATACCCGTTTTGCTTTATATACTTCATTGCCTGGCTCAGGCGACTCCTTAAATCTGGCGTGGATAACTCAGTCGCATTATTATGACGGGCTGAAGATGAATTGGTTTCACTTTTTGAGGGAAAAGATTCCGGGGATTTGTTTTTGCTGAATATACCACAGGATGCAGATAGCACTGTTATTCCCACAATCAGGCAGATCAGGCCCAGAATCTTCATAGGTATTGATTTTTGGGTAAGTTAATAAGACGCCTGTAGAAGAAAAAAATATCCCGTCAGGCTTTAATAAAGTATGGAAAAAAATATGAAAATTATCGTGTTGTTACGAAAATTTTTCCCAGCTACCGGTAATAGTTACGATACGAATTACAAAATGATTGTTTTTATAAAAGTTTAATTTAGTTGCTTGTTTCGGGTGAACAAGAATCAGGCTGGACAAAAAAATGTCGACATTTATAACTGCATTTCATGATAGTCGCAAACATCCCCTTTAAATGTCGTTTTCTCACAGCATCTGTTTTAAATAGTTAATGGATATTTGTATGGTAAAACAAAAACATAATAGCTATAAATTTTAAACAAAATGGAAACACAAGAAAAAACAGTCATTACGGTAGAGAATACCATCAATGCCCCGGTAGAAAAAGTTTGGGAATTCTGGACAAAGCCTGAACACATTATCAAATGGTGTAACGCTTCCGACGACTGGCATACTCCCCGTGCTGAAAATGATCTGAAAGTTGGAGGTAAATTTGCTTCCAGGATGGAAGCTAAAGATGGTAGTATGGGTTTTGATTTCGGTGGAGTTTATGATGCAGTCAGGACAAATGAATACATAGAATATACAATGGGTGATGACAGGAAAGTGAAAATAAATTTCTCAGCGCAGGAAAATAAAACGAAAGTGGTAGAAAGTTTTGAAGCAGAAAATACACATTCAATAGAAATGCAACAAGGAGGCTGGCAGGCTATTCTTGACAACTTTAAAAAATATACAGAAGCTAACCAGTAAAAAGAGGAAGTCCGTCGTTAGTTTCCTTAACCAAGGAATACTAATGACGGCTTTTCTTATAATGTTCCAGTAATTCATCGCCTCCAAAATCATTTTTCAGATCCCTGATCACAGTATGAATATGATTAGCGTTATTCTGAATGTTATCATACTCAATAATAATGGTGGGGCCTTGTATGCGGTAGTAATGAGGATTACCAATGCCTGGTTGCCGTGCCCCGGCCCAGGCAAACCGCAGATTATCCAATCCCATGGCTTCTATTTCTTTCATCATATCCATAGCAAATAAACGAGTATAGCGATGAATATAAACGCTGAGTAATTGTATAAATAACTTTTGTTGGGAGCTATTCAGTTCACCATATAAAATTCCTTCCGGTTGTTCTATCATTGCTTTACGGCTCGCTTCCGTAATAATATCGGAAGGAGCATCATTATTAACAACTGCTATTTTAACCTGGTTTGCGTCAAGAGAATTTAATAAAGCAAAGCCAAGTTCAGTTTCATTTTTAAGAATGTATTTTCCTTTCTCCGGACCTGATAATATGATGGCAGGATTAGTTCCCAGGAACCCGGGTGTGCCGGAAACAATCATATTATTTTTTGCAGAAAAATTAAATGAAATGTGATGGCCTTCCAGTCTCCATCCCCAGATAGAATCAGTTGCCGGATTTCCAAAAATGGAAAAATAATATTTGCCGGGGTCACGATAATCATCGTTTGCGGGTCGCCCTTCTGCTTCTCTTAATATTGCTTCCAATTGAATGATGGCAATTGTTTTTTCAAAACCTGTATCACTGAGGGCAGTACGCAGCAGCTTCGTCGCTGCTTTTTGCGGTGTTTCCGCCAGGTCTTTCAAAGGAATTCCTTTCCTGCTTTTTGGAACATAATGCCAGTTGTACCGTTCCTTATCATCAAAGTCAAATTGTATATTCTTTTTTTGTTTTGCTGAAAGAGTTTCTAAAAATTCATTAGCCGCTGCAGCCATGCCATCAAGATCCTTTCTGGCCGGTTGCAAATTATTATTATTTGACTGTGACTGGCAGGATAAAAAACTTCCTGTTGCAAAAAGGAGTATGATAATTACAGGTTTCATAAATAGAATTGTCAAACAAATACAAAGGCTCTATATAAAAGTAATTTAAAAAAATATGAATATTTATCCAGCTTTAAAAATATACAGGTGCTAGCCTGTAATCCCGCCACTCTGGTCAATGTTTATTTCAACTGTAAAAACAAAAAGGCGGCGGGTGTATTAGTAACATTAGTTATAGATGATAGTATGCCCGCTTTTACCCAGATATAATGTCCGCTTTTCATAATACGGTTTTGCAAGGAGTTGTTTTCCTTGTAATCAATAACAGCATCTCCAAGGCTTACCAGCAAATAACCTGTTGCCGATGCAGGTAATTGCATATTGTCGCTTGCTTTTAAATGCAGCCTGTAAATATTCGCCAGCGGCTTATTAAATAACAACTGTAAAGCAGGGTTTTGCAGTAGCCGTTGATTGCTTCGGGGTTTACCACTGGTTAATTCAATATCCATGACATGAAACCAGGTGCTGTCTTCATTCCAAACCCGGTGAATGCGTGGTGTAACCAGGCTATCGTACCAGGTATACCCGGCTTCAGAAATATTTTTAACTGGTTGCCCTCCGATCGGTTGTGATGCTGTGGCCGTTTTTGTAAACGTGGTGAAAACAGATGGAGTGCTATGTATATGATATTGCGTGGTATCATTGGGTGGGAGAAAAACATCGAGGATACGGATATATTCATTCTCAAAAACATTATGGTGCCTTGGTTCATCTTTTACTGCAGGTTGTGCGTTTGCAAATAAGAATGAATGAAAAGCCAAAAGGATAAAATAAATTTTATACATAGCTTAAAGATAATATTCTTTCTCTCCGCCTGGTTTATTGTAGTAACAAAATAAAAGATTAGCCGGTATAGTTCTTTTGACCATAAGAAAAGTATCAAATTAGCTGATAATCCTTCCCGACGTTTATGCACCGCAACTGACAATTAAATAATGTGTAAAAACTTACTATGCCATCAACCATTGCATCCATACTATTATGATCACAGATAATCCTTAACCATTTTTGCTACAGTGCGACCGCTTTGCAAAGCAGCTTCGACTGTTCCCTGCGAATCACCTACAAACATAGCTTCACCTGCAAAAAAAATGGTATCATTAACAGGGTGTGATAATATTCTTTTGGCAAGAGCCGAACTGGTCGTATTATAACTATAACCGCCTTTTACATAAGGTTGATTGTGCCAGCTAATGATCTTGTGATGAACAAGCTCCTGCTTCAGAACAGCAAGAGGAAGATGAAACACAGCCGATAAAGACTGCAGCGATAATAGTAATAAGGAATCATCAGTTTCGGTTGCCTTCTCCTTTGCTTTGGGACCACCCAGCCAGCCGGTCAATAGATTGGTTTCCGCCGCCAATTGCGTCCACCAGGTTGGAATCTCCTCATCGCTTAGTAAAAAACCAATATCGGCAGAATGCTTTTTCCAGAAATTGGATTTAAACTGCAATAGT
>CAMLEX010000178.1 GCA_946479055.1 uncultured Bacteroidota bacterium
AAAGACCTTGCGATTGCCGGATGCTCTCCACCGGCATGTGGATTGCCATCATGAAGAGCAGACTCCGGTCGTTTCGCTGACGGCGGGTGTCGAATGTTCGGGGAAATGGCTGTGTTGATACACGTTCATCCAAGGCTGGTACTTCACGGCGACGAGTTCAAGGTCCGTGTGGCATTGCGGGCGCTCGCCGTGCGGATGCACCAAGCACTTTTCTTATACCTACTTCCTTTGTTCTTTGCTGAAACAGCAAAATGGTTAACCCAAATAATCCTAATGATGCGATCACAATAATAAGAACTGTAATAATTGTGAGCAGCCGGCTAAGCACCAATTCTGTTTTGTAAAGCCCATTTACCTGGTCGTTCACAAAACCGTATTCAAAGGGAGTCCCGGGAGCAATTTTCTTCCACGCTGCTTCTACCCTTTCAACCGTGCTGCGAAGATTGCCCGGCTGAACACGAATGGATATAAATGTACCTGCTTTATTAAGTGAAATCGCCATGGGCTTTATTTCACTGTGCAGGGATTCGAAGTTGAAATTTTTGACAACTCCTATAATTTCAAATTCATTTTGTTTCTGATGAATATCATTTAAATCGCGGGTGACAATATGTTTCCCAAGCGGCTCTTTAAGCCCGAGCAAACGTCTTGCTGTCTCATTAATAATAATACGGTTGGTTATTTTATCATCCAGAGCTTTGGTAAAATCTCTACCCTCCACCAGCTTGATATCAAAGGTTTTTAAAAAATCAAAGCCTCCCGAAAAACTGGTCATTACATGTTCGGTATTCTCATTACGGTTTCTTACTGAGAAAGGAAGTAAATAACCACCACTGCCCGGATAATCGGAACAAATACTGGCATTGATTACAGCCGATTGCTTCTGCAGGCTTTCAATAAGTGTCTGAGCATTATCACCTAATTTTTGAGAGGGGTCAGCCAATATCAACACATTTTCTTTGGCAAAGCCGGACGATTTGTTCAGGAAATAATTCAATTGCCAATAAACAACCAGTGCGCTGACCAACAAGGCAATCGAAATACTGAACTGCGCAGTAATTAATACCTTTCTAAAATTGAAAAAGCCATTGCCTAATCGTACCCTGCCTTTTATAGCTTCTATGGGAAGGAAAGAAGAAATATGTAAAGCCGGGTATACACCACCAAGAAATGCAACGGTTACAAAAATGATAAGGATCAGCATCCATGTAAAGCTGCTTGTTAAAAAATGTGGCGACGGGTTTACCTGCATGAGACTGGCAAAAGGCGGTAACAACAGGTTTACTAAAACAACAGAGAGTATCAATGCGAGGAAGGATAGAATAACAGATTCTATAAAAAATTGCAGGCGCAAATTGCGTGTTGAGGAACCCATTGTTTTTTTTACACCTACTTCTTTGGAACGCTCAATGGAATTCGCAGTGGAAAGATTTGCATAATTGATACAGGCGATGAGCAAAATAAACAGCGCTGCCAGACCTAAGATCCATAAATGTGTAATGTTGCCATTAGGTTCAATTTCGCGGTCAAAGTTTGAGTAGAGATGAATATCGGTAAGCGGTTGCAATCTATAGTTCCAGTAATTCCCTTTTTGTTTCATCTGTGCATAACTGGAGCCCAGGCTCTTTTCCAACTGTGGTTTCAGGTATGGCTCAACGACTGCGGATATTTTCTCCTCTGCGAGTTTTGCATCGGCGCCGGGTTTTAGTTTCAGATAGGTATAATAAGTATTGTCAATCCAATCATTTGACTTGCTCCAGGGATCACTGATGTTGGAAAAAATAATATCGTAGGGCATGTGTGTATTAGCTGGTGTATTTTCCGAAACGCCTGTTATTTTACATTCACCATTCCAGCCATCGAATGTGAGGGTTAGTTTATTACCTACAACATTTCCTTTTTCAAACGCTTCTTTTCCAAAATATTTAATAGCGGTGTTTTTTGATACCACTATTGTCATGGGCGCCACCAATGCTGTGTTTGCATCACCTGCCAGCAATTTATAGTTAAACACATCAAAGAAATTTGAATCGGCTTGTATTACCCGCTTTTCATTGTAGACTTTGTCGGGAAAGCCCTCTGCTTTTTTTGCTACGGTTAAATTGAAGTATGTCCACACACGGGTACAGCCCGCTGCTTCCGGCAGTTGATCCGACAACACAAAAGTGAGCGGAGGTGGCGCCATAGAAGAAGTAAAATCATGTCCGTTCATTTTTATGTCTGAATACACCCGGTAAATTCTATCCGACCCGGGATGGTACTTATCATAGCTTAACTCATAGTGAATCCATGTAAAAATGAGAATGGTGCTGGTAATGCCAACCGTTAGCCCCAGCATATTTATAAAAAAATAGCTTTTATTTTTCAGGGTTCTTCTCAGGAAGGTTTTTAAATTAAAATGAAACATCAGAATAATATTTAGTGCTGTTTAGAATCAGTTTAAAATTTCAGGATCGTTGTTTCACTCCGTTCGCAACGAGTTAACCGGGTTTGCAATAGCTGCCTTCATGGTGTTTAAACTCACTACCACTAATGTCAACAGCAGGATAATAATGCCTACAGCGCCAAATAACCATATACTGATATTAATCCGGTAAGGATATTTTTCCAGCCAGTTATGCATAAACCACCATGTCAATGGAACCGCAATTACAAATGCAATCAATACCAGCTTTAAAAATTCTTTTGAAATGAGCATTAACAACTGCTGTACTGTAGCACCTAAAACTTTGCGGATGCCTATCTCCCGTATGCGTTTTTGAATCGTGAAAGAAGCCAAACCTGCCAGCCCGATACAACAGATGAAAATAGCAAGACCGGCAAAAATATTGGTGACCCTGCTGATCAGGTCTTCGGTTAAGAATTTCTTGCCGAATTCCTGGTCAGCAAACTGGTATTCGAAAGGATAGGCAGGATTGTGTTTCTTAAAAATGTTTCCAATGGCTTGTAGCGACTTCTTAAGATGGGCCGCATTATTCAGTCTTATACTTATTGAATTGGAATTTTTGGGATCATAAAATACCATCATGGGATCTACGGGTTTATATGGTGATTCCATTACAACATTATCAGTAACGCCAATGACTGTATAACTCTGACCATATTTCATTTGCATGCCGATGGGATCTTTTAATCCCATAGCTTCCACAGCTGCTTTATTCAACAACATCGCCGACGAATCCGAAGGTGTTCCTGAAAAATCTTTTCCCTTCAGAACTTTAATACCCATTGTCTTTGTAAAATCAATATCCGTGGCTATTCCCGTCATGATAATTTCACCATCAGCCGGTTTTCCTTCCCAATCGGGAGCAGGCGATTTCCACCATATATCTGTAATAGGAGCAGAGGTTTGTGTAACAGCACTGATCAATCCTGTTTTCTGCAATTCCTGTTTTATGACGGCGAAATTTTTCCTGACATCAGGTGATGAAGGCACCATGACCAGGTTATTGGGATTATAGCCTATATCCCTGTGTTTAACATGCTGTATTTGCTGGTATACAATGATGGTAGCTGAAATAAGCAAAATTGAAATGATAAATTGAGCTACTACCAGTACACGCCTTGGCAATACGGCTTTTTTTCCAGCAATAAATGTTCCTTTCAAAACATTGATAGGGTTGAAAGAAGAAAGATACAGGGCGGGATAACTACCTGCAACAAATCCTGTGAATAATATAATGGCAAGAGCGCCTAACCAGAAAAGTGGTTGAGCGATATTTAATGACAGACTTTTATCAACCAGTGTATTGAAAGCAGGTAACAATAAATATACAGCGACTACAGAAAAAACAAAAGCTATAAACGCAAGTATTATTGATTCGCAGAAGAATTGAAGAATAAGCTGTTTTTTTCCTGATCCCAGCGTTTTTCTTACACCCACTTCTTTTGCTCTTTTTTCAGAACGGGCAGTAGAAAGGTTCATGAAATTTATACAAGCGATCAGCAAAATGATCAAAGCAATAACAGTGAAGAGTCGTACATATTCGATCATGCCGCCTGTATTTTTTCCATCTTTGAAATCACTGTAAAGCCGCCATTTGCTCATCGGGAAAGTAAAGTAGGTGCTCATTTTATCGTTGGGATCATGCTGATGTTTTATATCGTTAACGGTCTTATCCAGTGTTTGCATATTTGCCCCGGGTATCATTTGCACATAGACATTCCAGGAAGAGTTTTGCCAATTGGTCATAGCTTGCTTTTCAGAATCTCCGGAGTAGTTGAACATATTGATAAAGTCAAACTGTAAAGAGGAATTGCCGGGTATATCTTGTATTATGGCCGTAACCTTTGCATCATAGTTATTATCGATTTTTACTACTTTGTTTATCGGATCTGCATTTCCAAACAAAGCCTTTGCCGCTGATTGTGTCAATACGATTGAATAGGCATCAGGAATGGCTGTTGCAGCATTGCCCTTTATAAACTTCCAGGAGAACATATCGAAAAAATGTTCACTCACGAAGTACCCCTCTTTCTTCAGTTTGGCGTCTCCATAAGTTAGTACATGTGACTGCCGATGGGTGGTAACCACGGCATTTTTTATTTGTGGAGAAACGTTTTCAAGTGATTTAGCCAATGGCATCACCATGTTCCGGTCCGTAAATATCTGGTTGTTGAAATTTCGGTGAGCAATCACCTGGTAGATATTACTGTAATTGCTATGAAACTTGTCATAAGCCCTTTCGTCCTGTACCCATAAAAAGATCAAAATGGCACAGGTAATACCAATAGTAAGTCCCACGATATTGGTAATTGAAAACCCTTTATTCTTATATAGATTTCGCCAGGCGATCTTTAAATAATTTTTTATCATAACAATTTTATTTATTCTGTTTCTACACTTTCATTTTACTACAGATTGAAAACTCATCATTACTCACTCCGTTCGCAATGATTTTACAGGGTTACTTAGTGCGGCCTTTATACTTTGATAACTCACCGTCAACAGGGCAATAGCGATCGTCAGCAAACCGGCTATCGCAAACATCCACCATTCGATATCAATTTTATAAGCAAAGTCCTGCAGCCAACTATTCATTACATACCAGGCAACGGGAAATGCGATGACCATGGCAATAGCAACAGGTTTTAAAAAATTAGTGGATAACAATGAAGCGATATTGGGCACTGACGCACCCATCACTTTCCGTACACCTATTTCTTTCGTACGTTGTTCAGCAGTAAATGTGGCCAAACCAAATAAGCCGAGGCAGGAAATGAAAATGGCTAAAAAGGCAAAAATGTTGGAGAGTTTGCTAACTACCTGTTCACTCCTGTAAAGTTTATCATACTCCTGGTCGGAGAACTGGTAAGTAAAAGGAAATTTTGGATTCAAGGATTTGCCAATTTTTTCCAAAGCAGCAATTGCTTGTTTTGTTTCTCCTGCTTTGGTACGAACCAATACCATTCCCCAGGTCCAGTTTTCATCCAGCCGGATGATGAGTGGATCAATAGCCTGGTGGATAGAGTTAAAATGGAAATCATGCAGAACCCCGATAACTTTACCCTTACGGTTTCCCCATGATATTGTTTGACCAAGCGGGTTTTGAAAACCTATTTTCTTTACCGCAGTTTCATTCAAAATAAAACTTGCTGAATCGGTGCCAAAGTCTTTTGAAAAATCACGGCCTTCTTTTAAAGTTAGTTTCATGGTTTTCACGTAATCATATCCAACTACAGCATCAGCAAATGAAACATTCAGATCAGCGGCTTTGCCCGGCCATTCAATACTTCCGGTATGATGTTCAATTACAGTCGGAGAGCCCCTCATCTTTGAAACAGACAATATGCCAGTTTCCTGACCAACCTGGTGCTTAAATAAATCATAGTTTTTTACAAGATCTCCTTCGATAGGGACGTAAATAAGGTTCTCCCGGTTGTAACCGATGTTCTTGGTTTGTATATAATCCATCTGGCGATAGATCACAATCATCCCTACAATAAGTATAATAGAAAGTGCGAATTGGAACACCACTAATCCTTTGCGAAAAAAAGTTGCGCCCCAGGTGAATATTAAACTGCCTTTTAAAACACGGACAGGATTAAGCGAAGAAAGAAAAAGAGCAGGGTAGCTTCCTGCTACAATACCTGTTACTGCTAACAAACCAATTGTCATTACCCAAAAAATGGGTTGCGTAACCGGCAACCTTAATTGCTTCCCGGTAAGATCATTGAAAAGAGGTAAAAGTATGGCTGCAAGAATAACTGCGATAATAACAGAGAAGAAAGTAAGCAGCAATGCTTCACCTGCAAATTGCCCAATCAATGTTGAACGATTTGCACCAATAACTTTTCGTACACCAACTTCTTTAGCCCGCTTAGCAGAACGTGCAGTTGCCAGGTTCATGAAATTGATACAGGCAATCAGTAAAATAAAAATAGCCACGATGCTGAAAAGCCGGACATATTCGATGCGGCCGCCATCTATATAGCCGTTCTTAAAAGTTGAATGAAGATAGTTTTCCGGATAGGGTTGCAGGGCGAGTTCAGTACGAAACGAATTATTCCTTTGCTGGTACCGGTAAATGAAATCTTTAATTTTGGCTTCCACCTTTAAAGGATTAGCTTCTTTACGCAGTTGCACAAATGTAGCAGGACTTGTATTGCCCCAGTTATTTACCCAGTTGTTTTGTTTTACAAAATCCGTCCAGCTTCTTACAAAATCAAATTGTTGAGATGAATTAGCAGGCAGATCTTCAAAGACCGCTGTTACCTGCAAGTCTTCTTTATTTTCAAAACGTATTGTTTTTCCTATTGCTTTTTCAACAGTTCCAAAAAAAATTTCGGCCAATTTCCGCGACACAGCGATACTTGCAGGTGAATTCAATGCAGATTCAACATTGCCTTGCACTAAAGGATAACTGAACATTTTGAAAAAATCGGCACCTGCAAACATTCCTCCCATTTTGCTGACCTTATCATTTGCTTCAAAATTATTTTGCTTACCGGGTGACGAAGCATATTCGAAGCCAGCGGCATATTGTACTTCCGGAATTGTCTTTTTTAATTCTTCGGCCAACAAACCCTGAGTAGGATAACCGGCATCACATTTCCCATCATAATAATTGCGTTCATATACCTGGTACAACTGTTCGCCATTTTTATGAAAGCCATCAACGCTTCTCTCATCCTGTACCCAAAGTATGATCAGCAGGCTGCAAGCCAGCCCCAGCGCAAGACCCAGTATATTAATAGTTGAAAAGGCTTTATTCCGAACCAGATTTCTCCAGGCGATTTTCAAATAATTCTTAATCATGATTATATTGTTATTCTGTTCTTAAACTTTTTTGCTTCACTCCGTTCGCAATGACGTAACAGGATTCGCAATAGCTGCTTTTATTGCCTGGAAGCTGATCGTAATAATTGTTACAACGATAGCTGCAATGCCAGCCAAAACAAACACAACCGGATTTATTGTAATTCTGTATTCATATTGCTGTAGCCAATTTTGCAAGTAATAAAAAGCAATGGGCGATGCAACAACACAGCTTATCACTACGAGTACAATAAATTCTTTTGAAAGCAATAACCACACTTCTGATACAGATGCACCAAGTACTTTGCGTATGCCGATTTCTTTTTTTCGCTGCTCCGCCATGTATGCTGCAAGACCAAACAGTCCAAGACAGGAAATAAAAATGGCGAGTGCTGAAAACAATCCTGCCAATTTGCCGATGAGCATTTCTAACTTAAATTTTGCGGCATAGCTTTCATCCACAAAATGATATTCGAAAGGTGTATCAGGCCTATACTTATCAAATATCGGCGTCAGCTTTGCAAGTGCAGCCTGCGTACTTACTAAAGGTGATAAGCGAAACGTTATATTGAATGTCCAATCCGGTTGATAAACAAACATCATCGGTTCGGCAGCAGAAAAAGGAGAGTTCGCTAAAGCATCGTTTACCACACCTATTACCCGCAGATGATGCGGCGCATTGGACGTTGACCAGGTGATAATTTGGTTGATGGGCTCTTTAAAACGCATGCGTTTTACCGCTGCTTCATTCAGTATTACATTGAGCGAATCCACAGCAAAATTTCCAGCGAAGTTTCTTCCTTCTTTTATTTGCATTCCCACGGTCTTAAAGTAATCAGAGTCGGATATGCTGTTCATGGCCAGGGCCAATGGTTCGTTGGGCAGTCTGCCCTCCCAGTCATCAATGTTGTTGCGTGAATAAATTTCGGTGACGGGGCTCATCGATTTGGCCATACTGCTCACAACACCGGTCTGCAATACCTCCAGCTTTAGTGCAGTATAATACCAGTTGTGTCCACCCGTTACAAGCAGCCGGTTGGGGTCATAGCCTCTCGGCCGATCCTTTGCATGTTGTATCTGCTGGTAAACAA
>CAMLEX010000179.1 GCA_946479055.1 uncultured Bacteroidota bacterium
TCCCAATTTAATTCAATCGGGTTCTCTACTTCTCCATCAAGCACCAATCTCCATTCCGTTAATGAAATATCGGGTTGAATGCCGAGATCGAGCACCGGCCATTTTTTTGTGATGGTTTGTCCTACCGGTAATACGGGCATCCCATGCCGATTAGGATTTCCTTTACCCATTGGTTTGTTGTCGGCAACAGATGGAGTGAGTTGTATTTTTTCTTCAAATCTTGCTTTCAGTTTCATCCGTGCATCAACAACACGTTTTAGTTTTTCTGATTCTTCCATGAGTTTAAAATTACTGATTAAAATAAGGCGGCCTGTTATATGGTTGTAGTTATAACTTCCTATAAGAAAAAACTTACCCGCAAGAAAACAATTTTTCTTGTTCCGTGTTTTAATCGCAGATTGCTTTTAATGATGGTTTCTTCCTGTTATAAAAGCAATATATTCCTGCATACATCTAAATAAAACAACAATGAGTAAAGTATGGTTTATCACAGGTTGCTCTACCGGCTTTGGCCGTGAACTGGCCAAACATGTATTGGAACTGGGATACAGGGCGGCTGTCACTTCCCGTAATATCAACGATGTAAAAGACATTGTAGCGCAATATCCTGACACGGCTGTTGCCATCAAACTGGATGTAACGAAACCAGGTGAAGTAAAAGCGGCGGTACAACAGGCTCAATCCGCTTTTAAACAAATTGATGTATTGGTTAATAATGCCGGCATTGGTTATTTTGGCGCTATAGAAGAAAGCGAGGATGAAGAAGTGCGCCGTATGTTTGAGATAAACTTTTGGGGATTAGCAAATGTAACCAAAGAAGTATTGCCCATTATGCGCAAACAACGCAACGGTCATATTGTAAATATCTCTTCTATCGGTGGCATCGCTGCGTTTCCCGGTATTGGGTTTTACAATGCTACCAAATTTGCAGTAACCGGTTATTCCGAAGCATTGGCAAAAGAAACAGCACACCTGGGTATTAAAGTAACTGTTGTAGCTCCCAGTGGTTTCCGTACTGACTGGGCCGGACGTTCAGCCAATAACAGTAAAATAGTAATCGATGATTATGCCCCGTCGGCACATACCAATAAAGATACTATCCGTGCATACAGTGGCAATCAACCCGGTGATCCTGTTCGTGCAGTCAAAGCCATTGTAAAAGTGGTAGAATCAGAGAATCCGCCTTTGCGATTGTTATTAGGAGCGGGAGCCTTAAAAGGTGGTCGCAACAAATTGGCGGAACTGCAAAAAGATTTTGATGTATGGGAAGAAACAACCCTGGGCGCCGATCATCCGAAAGAATAACAGCATATGGATGTTTACAACCGACAGGCGATTTCAGAATTGAAAGCATGGCAAAAACAAATGCTGCGCAGGCCTTCGTTTTTTAATAATCTCTCCAAAAAAGCACAGGACAAGATCAATTCCTGGATACCGGAGAAAGTGCACAACGCTGTCACTGTTGCTATCAAACAAATGATACGGGGAGTTTTATTCGGATCAAAATATACAACAGCCGATCCTTTAAGAAATGCCAGTCTTCAGATACGGGAAGCAAGAGTAGAAGAAAAAATAAAATTCTATCGTACTACTGCAGCGGTGGAAGGTGGAATAACAGGGGCGGGCGGCATCTTGTTGGGGCTTGCTGACTTCCCGTTACTGATTGCCATAAAAATAAAATTGCTTTTTGAAATCGCTGCCGTGTATGGATTTGACGTGGATGATTATAAAGAAAGGGTTTACCTGCTGCATATTTTTGAACTGGCATTTTCAAGTCATGCGCATCGTAAGGCGATTTATTTAAAAATGGAAAACTGGGATCAGAAAAGTAAAGAACTACCGGCGGATATTCATCAATTCGATTGGCGTAATTTTCAGCAGCAATACAGGGATTATATTGACCTGGCCAAGATGGCGCAATTAGTACCCGTTATTGGTGCGCCGGTAGGAGTATTGGTCAATTACAGACTGATAAGAAAGCTGGGCAAAACAGCGATGAATGCTTACAGGATGAGATTGCTCTAAATATTGACTTAATAGCATTAAATATTTCTATGCCTCTGTGTCTCCGTGTCGCTGTGTTTCATAATTTCTAAAGACAAAGACTTGTTTTGAATCGCCGGTACACAGAGGCACTGAGATACAGGGAGAGAAATACAAACATTACTGAGTAGAGCCTGGAAAATATTTTTACATTTGGTTTTTGAGCAGTTATGACAACTGATATTATCCGACACCGCCTCTTCAATCAACAAATTGCTGAAACCAAATTCAGGGAACCTGCAGAAATAGTAAGCTGGCTTGTTGCGATGCAGGCGCAGGAATACGCTATGGCCAAATGGGCTATCGGGTTACGTTTGCCGGGGGCAACGGATGAAACCATTGAAAAAGCATTTACTGATGGACTAATACTTCGAACTCATTTGATGCGTCCTACTTGGCATTTTGTTACACCAAAAGATATACGCTGGCTGCTTAAACTAACTGCATCTCGCGTAGAAGCGGTCAATGCTTTTACGTATCGCCAGCAGGAACTGGATAACAAAATATTTAAACGCAGCAATGATATTATTGTAAAAACATTAGAAGGCGGACAACAGCTTACACGTACAGAATTACAAGCAGCATTAAAACAAAAGAAGATCATTGCGGATGGGATACGTTTGTCTTGCCTGATGATGAAGGCTGAACTGGAAGGTATTATTTGCAGCGGGGCGAGACGGGGCAAGCAATTCACCTATACCTTGCTGGAAGAAAGAGTGACGCCAACAAAACCATTAACAAAAAAAGAAGCACTGGCTGAATTAGCCAACCGCTATTTTACCAGCAGGGGACCCGCTACTGTAAAGGATTTTGCAACATGGTCTGGACTTTCTGTTACAGAATCCAAAGAAGGGGTTGCCATGTTATCATCATCCTTTATACATGAAATAATAAATGGACAGGAATATATTTTTATACCGAATTCATGGGATATGAACAATAAAATCCAAACCAGTTTCCTGATGCCAGATTATGATGAATATGGAATGGGATACAAGGATCGTAGCGCTATATTCAATACAAAAGTGGATCTTTCACAGTTTAAAAATGATAACCCGATATTCAATCGTATGATTATCATTGATGGGAAAATAGAAGGTACCTGGAAACGGGTTATAAAAAATAATACGGTTGCTATAGAGACAGTTCCTTTTGTACCATTGCCGAAGACTAAACAGCAAGCTTTGGCTAAAGCGATAAAGAAGTATTGTGTGTTTGTGGGGAAGGAGATAGACTAAACCAACGATCAGTTTTCTCTTTCTTTAAGTAAGGAAGTTGATGAATATTTTCCAGCAGTTGGCTTCTTTGGTTTTATAGGCAATATATTAATGATCGGAGCACTACTAATAAAGAACAAGTTTACACGTACTTTGCTTCACATTTTTGGGTTGTTATCTTTCTGGTTAAGTATATTTTATTTGGGCTCTACCGTAAACGTTCACTTTAATTTTATCTTTTGTATCCCGCTATTAATATTGACAATATTTCCCTTCGTACAACGTCATCTTGTTCTCTTTTCTGTATGGCTTAGAAACTAGAGTAGAACAAACTGGTCATGCCCGTAATTAATATATAATCTTGATTTGCAATAGCATTTCCAATCTGGCATGTTTTTTACCACCTTTTAATAAATGATTGTATGAAAGCGATCTGGACGGGCTCCATCGGCTTTGGGCTGGTGAATATCCCCATTAAAATGTACAGTGCTGTGGAAGATAGTTCCCTTGACTTGGATATGCTGGACAAAAAAGACCATTCGCACATAAAATTTAAGCGGGTCAATGAAAATACTGGTAAGGAAGTGGCCTGGGAAAATATTGTAAAAGGATACCTTATCGACGAAAAATATGTGGTGCTGGATAAAACCGATTTTGAAAAAGCCAGCCCTGAAAAAACAAAGCATATTGAGATCACCCAGTTTGTGGATGAAAAAGAGATCGACAGCACTTATTTTGAAGTGCCTTATTTCCTGGAGCCGGAAAAAACAGGAGTAAGGGCCTATACTTTATTGCGGGACGCACTGCAAAAAACCGGGAAGGCCGGAGTAGGAATGTTTGTAATGCACAATCGGGAGCATGTTGCTATTATTAAAGCAAAAGAAGATGTGATTATTCTCAACCGCATCCGTTTTGCACAGGAAATACGTTCTCCAAAAGATCTTAACCTGCCTACGGACAAAAGCAAACCTGCCGAATTAAAAATGGCAGTTGACCTTGTCAATCAATTGAGCCAGAAGTTTGATCCCAAAAGGTACAAAGATGATTACACTGATAAATTATTAAAGATTATCAAGGCCAAATCAAAAGGAAAGGTTACTCCATTCAAACCAATGAAAGTAGTTCATTCGAAAACAGAGGATCTGATGCAGCAATTAAAAGCCAGTCTTTCATCAGGCAAACGTAAAGTATCATGAGCCTGGCTACTTACAATAAAAAAAGAAACTTTCGCAAAACGGCTGAGCCGGCGGGTAAAAAAGGAACAGCTGCTAAATCCCGCTTTGTTGTTCAGCGCCACCAGGCTACACAATTGCATTACGATTTCAGGTTGGAATTAGGTGGTGTTTTAAAAAGTTGGGCTGTACCCAAAGGCCCGTCTTTGAATCCGTCACAAAAAAGATTAGCCGTGATGGTGGAAGATCATCCTGTCGATTATATCAGTTTCAAAGGAAAAATACCCGAAGGCAACTATGGCGCCGGAACAGTAGAGATATGGGACAATGGCAAATTTGAACCTGTCAATGCAAGCCATGAAATAATTACAGAGAAAGAAGCGCTGCAATCACTAAAAAAAGGAGAATTAAAATTTTTGCTGAAGGGCAAAAAGCTAAAAGGCGAATTTGTATTGATCAGACTAAAAAATGATGAAAAAAACTGGTTACTAATAAAACATAAAGACGAATTTTCTACAAATACTATTTATAATGCTGAAGAACAAACCGGAAAGACAATACCCCAAAAAACAATTGCATCCGTCCGTCATGGAAAAGCTAAGAAAGTTAAAACATTTATTGAGCCCATGCTGGCCGGTATTACCAAAAACCCATTTGACAATGAGGATTGGTTATTTGAAATAAAATGGGATGGTTACAGAGCCATAACAGAAATTAATAAAGACGGGATACAATTTTATTCCCGCAATGGAATTGATTTCAGCGAACGTTTTCCTGCTATTTTCCAGGCGCTGAAGAAAATTAAACATGATGTTATACTGGACGGTGAAATCGTTTTACTGAATGAAAAAAACCTTCCTGATTTTCAAAAGTTGCAGCATTATGAAAACCATTTGAATTATCCCCTGATCTATTATGTGTTTGACATGCTGCAACTGAATGGAAAGAGTATAGAGCATCTTCCATTGGAAGAACGAAAGAAGCTATTAAAGCAGCTATTAAAAAGTAATCAAACCGTCCGGTATTGCGATCACATCAATACAAACGGAATAGCTTTCCTTGAAAAAACAAAAGAGCAAGGCCTTGAAGGAATCATCGCCAAGAAAAAAGATAGTCAATATGCCCGGGGATACAGGAGCAAAGAATGGCTGAAAATAAAGAATATACAAAGCACCGAAGTGATTATAGCCGGTTATACCGAACCAAAAGGCGGACGTATCCATTTTGGTTCTTTGATTTTAGCTAATAAAAAAGCCCGTCCGAACGGTTCATCCGGGCGGGGAAAAGAATGGCAATACCGTGGCCATGTGGGCACGGGCTTTTCATCTGCATTGCTGGCTTCACTGAAAAAAAAGATGAAACCCCTGGAAACAAAAGAATCTCCTTTCAAAACCAAAGTGCCTTTGAATGGAGAAGTGACTTGGTTAAAACCAAAGTTGGTTGCCGATATTGCTTATACAGAAGTAACAAGGGACAATATATTTCGTCATCCTGTTTTCCTGCGACTGCGGGAAGAAAAGGAAACTAAAGATATAAATGAAGAAGTCATGGAAGAGATTACAGAAGTAAAAAGAAATGAAGAAATAAAAGTGGGTAAATATAAAGTGGCTGTAACCAACAGGCATAAAATATTCTGGCCCGATGAAGGTTATACCAAAGGTGATGTAATTGACTATTATGATAAAATGGCCGATTATATTTTGCCTCATTTAAAAGACAGGCCGCTTTCGTTAAAAAGAAATCCCAACGGTATACGGGATGAAGGTTTTTTTCATAAAGATGCCGGCGAAAATGCTCCTGACTATGTTGATGTATTCAAAGTAAAAAGTGAAAGCAGCAATAAGATCATTGATTATATCGTATGCAACAATAAGGCGACATTGTTATACCTGGCCAACTTCGGTTGTATAGAAATAAATCCCTGGAACAGTACAACAAAAAAGCCTGATAATCCTACCTGGATGGTCATTGATATAGATCCTTCATCCAAAAATAAATTTACCGAAGTAGTGGATGTGGCACTGACTACAAAAATGGTATTGGATAACGCAGGTGTTGCATCGTATTGTAAAACCTCTGGGTCTTCCGGGTTGCATGTCTATGTGCCGATGAAAAATAAGTATGACTATAAAACAGTCAAGGATTTTGCGAAAATCGTTGCTTCGCTGGTACAGGAACAGTTGCCCAAAACAACTTCGTTGGAAAGGTCATTAAGCAAGCGGGGTGAAAAAATTTACATTGACTATCTTCAAAACAGCGGTGGGCAAACATTAGCATCTGTATATAGTTTACGGCCCCAAAAAGGAGCAACCGCTTCAACAGCTCTGGATTGGAAGGAAGTGAATCATAAACTGCATCCATCTCAATTCACAATTGAAAACATATTGGAGAGAGTTAAAAAGAAAGGCGATTTGTTTCAGCCTGTAATTTCAGATTCTACTAATATTGATAAAGCATTGAAAAGTCTGAACCGGGTTTTGTAGGATTATTGGGATTACTGAGAAACATGAGGTCATTTCTTGCACTGGCCGTAGCCATAATAGGGCAGCGTTGAAGATCTTTGCGTCCGTTGTTCCTTTGCGTACTTTGCGTGAAATAAACATTGAAAATTATTCTCCATCCTTTGCGTGAAATCTGTAATTTCCTTGCATGAAAAAAATAAGCTGGGGTATCATTGGTTGCGGAGATGTAACTGAAGTAAAAAGCGGGCCTGCATTTAATAAAGTGAAAAATTCCGAATTGGTTGCTGTAATGCGCAGGGATGCTGCAAAAGCAAAAGATTATGCACTACGTCATAAAGTCCCCAAATGGTATGCGGATGCAAACAGCCTGATCAACGACCCGGATATAAATGCCATTTACATTGCTACGCCACCTTCATCTCATGAAGAGTACACTATTGCGGCATTGCAGGCAAATAAACCTGTGTATGTGGAAAAACCAATGTCTTTAAATGCTGCATCGGCAGCAAATATGATGAAGGCGGTTGCTGTGAAAAATGGCAAACTGGTTGTAGCTCATTACCGTCGTGCACAGCCTTTATTTCAAAAGATAAAAGATTTAATAGTTGAAAAAGTAATCGGAGAGATACGATTTGCCCGGTTGGCTTTTTATAACAAGCCGATTTCGCCGGAAGAACTTAATATAGAAAAAACAGCCTGGAGGGTAGACCCTGTGTTATCAGGTGGTGGTCTGTTTCATGATCTTGCGCCGCATCAACTTGATCTTATGTATCATTTTTTTGGAGAAGTGGATAAAGCTTCCGGCTTTGCTAATAAACAAGCAAGCTTATATGCAGCGGATGATATGGTAACCGGAAATATTTTATTTAAAAATGGTGTACAGTTCGGCGGCGTATGGTGTTTCAATGTAGCTGAACCAGACGAAGAAGATACCTGTGAAATAGTAGGGAATAAAGGAAAAATTATATTTAGCTTTTTTAAACAACAACCTGTAACGGTAATCGCTGACGGCAAAACAGAAATTTTTTCTTTTGATACTTTGCTACATGTGCAGCAACCGATGATAGAAGAAGTCGTTAATTATTTTTTGGATGAAGGACCGAATCCATGCAGCGCTGAGGAAGGAGTAAAAGTGATGAAATTAATCGATCAGTTTGCAATGAAATAAATTTCTTTAATGACTCTTCGCCCTGTAGATAATTGGTTTTTGCAAAAAGATGAACCCATAAAAAGCTGTTTACAGTTTTTAAGAGAATATATACTGAAGCAAAATGCCGGCATCACAGAATCATGGAAATATGGAATGCCTTTTTTTTGTTACAAAGGAAAAATGGTTTGTTACCTCTGGGTGCACAAAAAGTATGGCCAGCCTTATTTAGGCATCGTGGAAGGAAAAAAAATTGAGCATCCTGATCTTATTATAGAAAAAAGAGCCAGAATGAAG
>CAMLEX010000180.1 GCA_946479055.1 uncultured Bacteroidota bacterium
TATTTTTTGCATAAAGGATTCACTGCTGATGATCCAGGATGCACCTAACTGGTAGAAGTTTGCCGCCGGATTGTTATTACCAAATCTTGATGACCTTTCCCTTACGAAAGATGCAACGCCAAAATATTTATTGGCATAGTTATAATCCGCCTGCGCCAGGTATTTTTGAAAACTGTGTTCATTAACTCCACCTCTTGGATTTGTTAAAATATCCGTAGCTGTTGTAGCATAGGGTCTGCCGGGAGGAAGCCCTTTTACCGCCGTGGACAATACGTTGTAATAATTCTGAGTAGCTTCACCTACTGCTAAAGCAGAAATAGTATGCCTGCCAAAACTCCTGTCATACCTTAACCTGTTTGAACTGATAATATTGCTGGCATAAGAATGCGAATTATACAATTCACCACTACTGGTAGCACCTGAAGCAGATCTTTTATCATAAAAAGACATACTCCTGTAGTTAGTAAACTTTACCCGGTTGTATGTCGCAAAACTTAAATGTTTTGTAATAACATAATCCAGGTTTAAATCACCGCTCAGATTCAGGCTGTTGGCATTCGACATATCATATTGCAGGCTATGCAAAAAATTATTGTTATCTCTTCCATACCAGTTACCCACTGTTCGCGGATCTCTCGGTGTGCCATCAACATTATAAGCCGAGTCGAAAGGCATATTGGTATAAGCCGGGTATAAAAGACCTTCAGGATCATAATTATCTTTTGTATAAATGCCGTTGATCAGTACACTCATCTTTAACTTATTTGTTAACCGATGTGTGAGGTTAGTGCGAAAATTATAACTGGTTTTATCGTTCTTCAGTATTGTACCTTCTTCTTTATAATAATTGCCTGACACATAATATTGCGTTCTATCATTTCCTCCGGAAGCGGATAAGATATAATTCTGCGTCATACCGGTTCTGAAAGCCTCATCAAACCAATTGGTATTAGTATTTAAAGCAGCAGGATCGGGAGTGAAAAACGTTGTATGATAATCATACAACTGCTGTGTGTTCATCAATTTAAAATTACCTGTTGATGCTTTATTAGAGCCGATAGCAGAACTGAATTCAATTTTTGGTTTTCCTGCTTTACCGGTTTTAGTGGTAATAATAATAACACCATTACCGGCTCTTGATCCATACAAACCTGTAGCGGCGGCATCTTTTAAAACGGTAACAGATTCAATATCGCTGGGATTATAATTACCACCTATATTTCCATCCACTACGATCAATGGACCTGAGCCTGCAGAAATAGTTCCTGCGCCGCGGATAAGAATGGAAGATCCGCTTGTAGGATCACCGGAAGCCGTTGAAACTACTACACCCGGAGCTCTGCCCTGCAAAAGACTTGAAAGATTGTTGGAGGTAACATCTCTTAACTCATCACCCGAAACTGTAGAAACAGAACTTGAAAGATACCTGGCCTTCCTGGCAGAATAACCAACTACTACTATCTCTTTCTCATCAGTTACATCAACTACCATCGTCACGCTGATGTTTGAAGTATTCCCTATTGTAATACTTGCTTTTTTATACCCTATGGCTGAAAACTCCAATACATCACCCTGCTTCGCATCAATTGAAAAAGACCCATCCGCATTAGTATTCGTTCCTTTGTTGGTGCCTTTTACCACCACGGAAATATCCTGCAATGGCTGCCCCTTTTCATCTTTAATTACTCCTTTAATGTCAATTGGAGATACCGGATCATCTTTTCTTTGAATAGCAACAACAGGTTTTTCTTTTACCACAATTGTTTTGTCAACAATATCGTAATCCAACTGTTGATCCTGGAAGCATTTTTTAAGCGCTTCTTCAATGGTAACTTCTTTTACCTGTACAGAAATTTTATCCACTTTTTGCAGAATGGTTTTTTCATAGAAAAAAACAAATCCTGTCTGCTTGCGGATGTCTTTAAACACTTTTTCAAGTGACACATTCCTGAGATCCAATGTCACTTTTTGTGCATGACCGCCGGCACTCACCTGGAGAGCAACGACCATTAAAAGAATAGCAGTTAACTTCATAACCCGTAGCGTTTGTGCAAGCAGTTTGTTTCTTTCTTTTTGCTTGCTCAGTTTTTTTAAAAGCATAGTTTTGTAATGTTTGGGTTGAACAATGGTTACTCTCCCGCTTAGGCGGGAGATAGCAGTTTGATCGCTGTATGTTTACCTGTTTAGCCTTTACTTTTTACCGGGGACATGCCAGTGTTCCCGGTTTTGTTAAAGCTTCAGGAGAAAACACGAAATAATTAAAGCAGCCAGCTAATTGTGAATGGTGAGTGGTGAGTTAATACCCTACGTGCAATGCTCACTCACAACTGACGACTCACTACTCACAAATTTGATCTCACGGTTACATTTTTTCCTTCCAGCGTATAGGATACGCCAGCCAATTTTAATATTTGCAACACTTGTGAAAGTGATGCCTGCCTACGAATAGAACCGGTAAAAAGTTTTTTGGACACAGCCCCTTCAAAACTTATCTGCACATCGTACCAGCGGGACAGCTGGCGCATGATAGCCGGCAGATCATCATCCTGGAATTCAAACATGCCCGTTTTCCATGCTAACTCTTTTCCTAAATCCGCCTGCTGAACTTTTAATTTTTCATTTTCTTTATTCAATACGGCCTGTTGTAAAGGTTGCAGCAATACAATGCTGCCAGCCTTTGTTACTTTTACTTTTCCTTCCGCCAGGGTAGTTTTAACAGCCGCTTCATCATCATAAGCATTGATATTAAAATGTGTGCCCAAAACCTGCACTTCGCCACCATCTGCTCCGGATGCTGATGCAATCTTTACAGTAAAAGGTTTTGCAGCGTCATGTGCTACTTCAAAATAGGCTTCCCCGGTTATCTCTACTCTTCTTTCATTCCCTGTAAAAGTTGTTGGAAAACGGATAGATGAAGCAGCATTCAGCCAGACTTTGGAACCATCAGCTAATTGCAGATGATATTGGTTGCCCCTGGCTGTGGACATTGTGTTATATACTACTTTATCCATTGCTGCATTATTTCCTGCATACGAAATCTGTCCATCCATTTTCAACACTTTCATATTTCCTTCCTGGGCCAGTGTACCATTAGCAGCACTATCCAGTACAATAGTAGAACCATCGGCCAAAGTAAGAATGGCGTTATCATGACCCGGCGCCACATCATGGTTTTGTTTTGGCTTTTGTATTGAAACAATGCTTGTATTTTTTGCTGAACTATTATTGAAATACAGAAAAGCTGTTACACCTGCTATGAAAATGATAGATGCAGCAATGGATAAACGTTTACGGTTGGTTAATGAAAACAAACGCCGTTTTGGCGCAGGTTTAATTTTTTCATGGATCAGTGAAAGCAATCTTTCAGCCTTAGTATGCTGAATGTTTGAACCGAAATCATTCCTGAATTTTTCTTCCATCAGGTTGCGCAATTCCTGGTTGTCTGTACTCTCCAGGTAGTGCAGCACCCAATACTTATCCTCTTCCGACCAATAATCGTTTTCAAACAATTGCTTTAGCCGCTGTTCCGTATTCATTGAATTTTTCAATGTATTCTTTTGAGTAAATACAATCGGGCAGCAAAAAAGGGGGGATAGAAAAAAATATATTTTTAGTGGTCCTGGGAAATTTGACGGATGACAGTTGACAGACAACAGCCTGCTTGTTGATTTTTGTTTTGCCGGAATCAATTGATTCTTGTTACCAGCCATCCAGAAGATCAGGAATTGGCAAACAGAAAAACGAAGATCCCTGAATTTACAGCTACAGATGATTGCGGATGATGATGTACATATTCTTTTACAAAGCTGACAGCTGATGACAAATATTCCTTTACTGTGTATTTAGATATCTGGAGTGCTGAGGCTGTTTCTTCGTACGTTTTTCCCTGTATTTTACAAAGCTCAAAAACTTTTCTTTTTTGTGGGGAAAGTTGTGCCATAGCATTTTCCAGGATCTGCCATTGCAGGTTGTACTTCATTTCATCAATAATGTCATCAGGTTCCTGTAATTGCTGGTAAGCTGATGACTCTCTTAATTTTTTCCGAAGCAGGTTTACCGATTTATTATAACATAATACAAACAACCAGCCACCTACTGATTGCTCCAGGCTGACGGTTTTTCTTTTTTCCCATAACGTTATAAAAACTTCCTGCAAAATATCTTCAGCTGCGTCCTTATCACGGGTGATCTTTATTGCATTACAATAAACAGGATGAAAGTATTGGCGATAGATAGCATCAAAAGCAGTACGGTCATCCTGAACAAGACGACATAACAGTTCGTATTCAGCAGCAGTTACCGGCAAAGGAAATCATTTTAAATCTTAGAAATCGTTTGAAAAACCAGCGACATTTAAATAAAGCAGTTGTAGATCGCCTTAGCTAATGTAAACCCATTAATAAAGATTTTGATGCGCAACCGGATGCGCAAAATTTAACCAATGACTTGCACTATTCATTAAACACTCCTGCTTCGGCCAGTGCAGCAAATTGCTGCCCATCGTGGGCGGAGTTCATAACAATTTTAAAATAACGTAAAGTTTTTGGAGTTGAAAGATATATAACCTGCTGCCCGGCAAAATCTTTCAACTGATGATTACCTAAGCTTTCCCAACTACTATTGTCGCTACTTATTAAAAGTTCAATTTCTTTTACCTTACGCTGACCGCTTCGTTGTGATAGTGTAAATCCTTTTGCCGGCAATGATTGTTTCATATCCACCGTAAGAAAATGCGGGTATGAAACGGCGTTTGAACTCCAACGGGAATGCCAGTAAGTATTCGGATCGTTATCCAGGATATTAGCAGCCTTTCCATTCTCTGCAGCTGTTTCTTCCGAACTGAATGAAAGTACACTCCAGTTGGTTTTATCGTATTCATTTTTCAGCCCGAAATCAATAACCGGAAGATCCGATTGAAATTCGTAACCGTAAGAAGTCCAGGTATCATTCCCGTTTGCATGGTTGAGGATCACACTGAACTCATATCCCATATTTCCTTTCTCCCAAAACTCGCTGACGGGCATGGTTATATAAAAACTGTCTGTGGCTATTGGTTTTGTTACCCAGGTCATTGCTGTATAACCACCGGCATTACTAACCGGCCTGTTATAAAAACTAATATCACTCACCGGTACGTCACTGGTAAACTTACCCGACACTACAATGTTGCCGTTTGAATAATTGGCATATATCTTTTTAATGAATGCTTTCGTTATACCGTAAAAAGTTTTGTCTGTTTTGGTAAATAGCTGGCCATTGTTGAGGATAGCACAACTGGATTGAGTGAGAAAGGTAGGCGTCTTTCCGTAGGAATAATTACCACCCCCCATTAATGAAGTGCCAAAAGCGGGGTCATTTCTTTCCGACACTCTTTCTCCCGAATGAGGAAGATTGATGCCATGCCCCAATTCATGAAGCATACCCCCTATCCATTTGGTTGCTTCTGATCCTATTGTACCAGTAGTTCCAAGGTTTACTGCATCAAGTCCCGGGAAATCCAGTGCATAACACCAACGGCCAATACCATAATAAGGAACATTTGAATTCTGAACGGCATCAGGGCCCGTTACATTCACTGCTGAAATAACTAAATAATGATCGCTCTTTTTCTCAGTGGGATTAGTAGTAAAATAAGCATTGATTTCATCTGACATCGCCTGGGCACCCCCATTATACGGGTAAGTGCTTTGCGGGTACTTGCCTTTTATCAGGGTTATCTTAATCAATTTCTTCGCATCATCTTTCAGCAGGCCAAAGGTCTTATCACTATAGCCCCAATACTTCATCCATTTTTTATAAAACTCCTGGCCGTCTAATAACATTTTACTTAAGCGTTTGTGATATTCATCATTGGGCTGGCGGTCAGAAGCTACAAAATAAATGATGTTCAGGTTGTACTTGTACTCCGATGTATAATTCACTACAACAGGGTGCGGAGGCGGTGGTTGTGGAGGCGGGGTTGAAAGGGTGTTGCTTTTTTTACAGGATTCAACGAATGCAATACTGCAGATCAGAAAAAAAGAGAAAATAAATTTATGTTTCATTATCATTTTACAATTATATTTTAAACAATCACGGTTTTTGCAATGCTGAAAAAAGAACCCCGCCTGTGACGGGGTCTTTGTTCTGCCTGCTTAACTGCAAAAACTACTGCTTATGAGAAGCCTCCTGGTTTTTCTTTATAACTACTACATGATCATTATTCCTGGATGCGATAAATAAAGGATATTGCTTTGTCGAAATCATGATCATATCCCTTACATCTCCGGGAACATCAAAACCGCTTTGCTGCGGATACAATACTTTAAAAACGCCTTTGCCATCGCCCTGCAACAACCAGCCTTTACCTGCATCCATCCTGCCCAACTGTACCCGCCAGGGATAATAGTTCCCGCTGATGAGTAAATCTTTTTTGCCATCTTTATTCCAGTCACCCGCTACTATGCCCATTACAGCAGAGAACTGCGATTCTGTTGGCAAACTGTGAATTATAAATTTCCCATTCCTGTTTTCAAAATAACAGGAAGCTAATTGTATAGCTTTCAGTGTTATTGCTTTTTTCATTTGCTCCGGCGTAAATAACTGGTCAAATGTTGCATTTGAATAATTTTCATAACGAAGGAATTTTTTGCGCATCAGAGGTATCTGCTCTGCTAATTCATCTAGGGAAGCATAAGGATAATTTTTCCCCTGTATATAGTAACAAAGCAAGGGATCAATAGAACCATTGTTATCAAAATCGCTGTAGCAGATACCAACCGGCTCGGTTACTGATGCTTTGAATTGTGTATTTAATCCCATGTTGCCTGCAACAATATCCATATCGCCATCGCCATCCATGTCTTCTGAAATTATTTTACACCACATGCCGTCTGTTTCACTCAATCCATATTTAGCGGTCTCATTGATCAGTTTGCCCTGTTTGTTTTCAAAAACAGTGATAGGTATGAATTCACCGGCTACAATTAGGTCGGGCCATGAATCTTTATTAATGTCAGCCCATACGGCTGTTGTTATCATGCCGGGTTGACGTAATAGTTTTTCCGGTTGTTCGGAAGCATATTCAAATTTTACAATTCCATTTTTACTTTCATTGCGCAATAAATAACTAGTAGACAGCAAAGGATAATTACCAGGAACAGAGCGGCCGCCAACAAATAAATCCATATCACCATCTTTATCATAATCGGCTGCTGCTACACAACTGCTGCTTGCTGTAAGTACGGGTAATGCATTTTTCGCTTTTGAAAAAGCTCCTTTCCCATTGTTCAGATATAAAACAGCCTGGTACATAGGATGATTAACCGTAAACTCAGTCCCTCCTTTTGCTACGAACAAATCAAGATCTTTATCTCCATCGGCATCAAACAATATTACTCCTGCATCCTTCGCTGTTTTTTCCATCGCCCAGGGCTGTGAAGCAGCAACAACAAATTTCGCTTCGTTGGTTTGCAGGTATAATTGTCCAGGATTACTTAATGAACCGCTTACAAACACATCTTCCAATCCATCACCATTCACATCTCCTTTGGTAAGAAACGGGCCTAGTTTTGAAACCTGGTAAGGCAGCAAAAACTGTGTTTTAAAATCTACATAAGATTTGTTTTCAATATGCTGATAGTTTAACCCTGATGCAGAAGTATGATCTGTAAATAAAAATGCAGGAGTTGTTGATAAGGCAATAGTTTGATCCGCTGCCTGTGCATAATCAATAGTAAGCAAAGTATCGGCCCTGCTGTTGTTTTGCATAGAAACTTTTCCATCGGGCCATACCACTTTAATGGACTTTACCATTGACTGGTTGCCCAATCCAAAATGCAATACAGGTTCTACCGAAGATTGAAACCCTTTTGCAGTGTATAGTTCTTTCAATTGCTCAGTACTGTCGGTAATCACAATTACTTTGGCGCCGATGCCCTGTGTATTCGCCCTTGCACCTTTCAATTTTATTTTCAGATAGTGATGGAGTAAAAGCTTATTGGAATTATTTTCATAAATAAATACTGGTTGGTTGCTGTTGTTGACGACCAGGTCAAGGTCACCATCATTATCCAGGTCGGCATAAGCAGCGCCGGTAGAAATTGTTGGATGATCTACTCCCCACTCTTTTGTCTTATTACTGAATGTAAGGTTATGGTTATTGGAGAAGATATAATTGTTAACCTTAGTAGAGGGAAGGTTTTTTACCAACTCCCATGTATTTACTTTTTGTCCGTCTTTTCTTGCTTTAGCTTGTGCTTCGGTATAAGAGAATTTTAAAAAATCAAGGTTGGTGAAATCACGCAGGTAACCGTTGGTGATGTATATATCTTTCCAGCCATCATTAT
>CAMLEX010000181.1 GCA_946479055.1 uncultured Bacteroidota bacterium
AGTTCCCTGATTGATCGTCCCTTGCGTCGCACTCTTCAACTGTATATCGCTGCTCATCTTTTTATAGTATGCCAATGCATCATTCCTGAATGTGTGATAATTCACACCGCTATATTTCTTTATCGCTTTCTGAAATGGATAAAACAATCCTTTGAAAGCACTGGCATCCTTTGTCACTTTGCTCCAGAAGTCCAGGCCATATTTTTCATACCCATAATTGACCAGAAGGTAACCCAGGTTATAATGATCGGGTACATAATCTTTCCATGAGCCATTGCGCAATTTCATCCAGGAGTATTTTTTTCCTGCTTTCCAAAGCGATGGATAAGCATTCATAAAAAGCGGCAACCGGCCTCTGCCCTGTTTTGAAAGAATGGTTTCATGATACACGGCATCACCTTCAAAAAACCAATCCGGGATGCTGGCATTAATCGCTAGTGCATAACCTTCCTCTCCAAATAAGCCGTCCATTAGACTACTCAGCCCATTATGAAAATTATTGAACTGTTGCACGTGCCGGTATTCATGAATCGCCAACTGATCAATCCACGAAAGGCTTCCCTGGTCAAAATTATTTAGAAACGGAGTGAGATAAAATTCGCTTCGGTATGGTCCAAGACCAACATACCCATTGGCAATCGTAGTTTGATTTTGTAAAACAATATTGATCTTTTTCACCCGTGTTCCTAAAGCTACCGGGTTTTGTATAGTTTGCAAATGCACCAATGAAGCCACCCGTTGAGCCTGGCTGTCAAGGCCTGCTGGAAATATAACTCTCGCCGTGTCAGTATTGATCTGTTTCCATTTTACAGAAGGAGGAGTGCCGCCAAAACGTTGCCCATATAAATTATTCAGTAACAACAAACAGCAAGCGGCAATCAGTAATTTTTGCATGGGCAGATATTTCAGGAAAGTTACGGCAGAAAACATTCCGTTGAATTCTGTAATTGGATCGAATTAAAAGTTTCAACGATAAATCAATTGATAGTATATCCTTTGACGCCAATAATCAACTACTGTTCTCTTGTATGAAATTTAAAAAACATCTAAACCAAAAGGGTTTTGTTCTTCGCCGGCGTTAATAAATTTAAAATTATTTCATTTGAGCTCGCAGTACAGTCCATTGAGATTTTGCATTGGGTCATAATTGTAATCTGATCTTTAGCCTATTCAGGCCCATTGCCAGGAACATAATTAGCACCGCATAACAAACCGACCAGGCAATGCCCAATATTCCCTGGTGAAACTCAGCAGGCATGAAATACAATCCCAGCCATATTTGTAAATACATGATAATAGCGGGAAGAATATACACCAGCAAAGGATTAGATGCCGCCGGTTGAAAAAAAGATGTCCATTTATCAAATTTCAGAATATCCGTCAGCCAGTATAGAATGCTGAACAGTACACTGCAGATAGCTACGCTGTAAAGACACCATGTTGGAGTTGAATGTATTTTTGAAATAGCATAGTAAGGTCTGAACAGGTATCCTGCAATGACTGCCACCAAAGAAAATAAACATACAGCTATGAAACGCCGGTATATTTTTTTAATAGCCTCCTTGTCAAAGAATAATAAGGAGAGAACTATACCGCATATTACAATACTGGTATGCGCAGCATGACCTGATCTTGCCGCCATCCATCGGAGTATCACATTATCTTTTGTAGCATCGGATCTGCTGATAGCATACCATGCTATACATATCGCTATGGCCAGTAATAACAATAAAATACGACCTCTTAGTAATTGATAAATGATACAACTGAATAAATAAGCCCATCCTATTAATCCAAGTATACCCCACCATTGAGGAGTTAATCCCTGTTTACCATCTTCACTGCAGTATACCCATGCTAAGAATACCAGTCCGATAGCTCCAATACTCTGCAACAGATAAGCCCAGGCTTTATTTTTAAACCGATATACATTCCATACTAATATTGCACACAAATAAAACAGCAACGACCAAACAGCAATAGACATCCCCATTGCTTTTTCATTGTAACCACCTTCCGCATTTACCATAAACACACCTAATACTAATAAACCGAGTGTTCTCCATAGTATGTGGCCCTGCAACTTCCAGAAGGAATCACCTTTAGCCAGGCGATTATTGATTGCAAACGGCAGCGACATACCAACGATGAAAAGAAAAGCAGGAAACACAACGTCGACAAATGTCATCGCATCTGCATCAGCAGGCATATGTTTCATCCATAACGGAATACCAGAAACACCTGCCACATCATTTACAAAGATCATCACCAGTATAGTAATGCCGCGGAATGCATCGATAGAACGAATGCGTTGGTTGGTTAATGCATTATACATAAGCAGTTTTAGAACTTTCTTTTATTTGGAATAGGCACACATGTATTAAAGATAGTGTCAGCGATGGAAGTTTGAATAAGTTTATGTAATAATTTCTTAACTCATTCAATTCTTACTCTCGGATCTACTATCCCGTATAAAATATCAGCAAGTATATTGATAAGGATAAAAAAGGTAGCTGCAATCAGCACGGATCCCATTACAACAGGGTAATCTAATTTCTCCAACGCATCCACGGTTATTTTTCCAATACCCTGCCAGCCAAAAATGTATTCTACAAAAAAAGCTCCGGCCAATAATTCGGCAAACCAACCGGTGATGGCGGTGATGACAGGATTCAAAGCATTGCGAAGCCCATGTTTCCAGATCACTTTCCGTTTACTTAATCCTTTGGCATAAGCGGTGCGTATATAATCCTGGTCCAGTGTATCCAGCATGGCGCTGCGGGTGAGTTGGGTGATGATGGCCAGCGGACGGATACCTAATGTAATGGCTGGAAGAATAAGATTTTGCATTGACAGTCTTTTTTCTCCTGTTACATCATCTATTTCAAACCAGCTGCCTGATATATGCAGCCCTGTCCAGTCGCTTAATAAAAAACCAAACAGGTAAGCTATGATGATGCCCATAAAAAAAGAAGGCGCAGATATACCAACAATGCTTGAGAAAATGGCAGAAGTATCCACCCAGGTATTTTGTTTAACAGCGGCTACTACGCCAAGTGGTATCCCTATCGCTACCGCGATGATCATGGCGGCAATAGCCAGTATCAATGTCCCCGGCAATGCCTGCATCAGTATGCTGCCAACCTCTCTTTTGCTTTGATACGATTTGCGCAGATAAGGAACTTTCAAACCAATCTTTTTTTCACCGCCAATAAAAAAACCTTTCAATTGTTTGGTCTTTATTTCTTCTTTGCTATGGATGCAAAGCGGCGAAACATCATTGAGATAAAAGAAAAATTGCTTCCATTTCGGTTGATCAAGATATAATTCTTTGCGGATATTGGATTGCGTAGTGGAATCACCGGTTTGCCCCATTATCAATCGTGTAGGATCGCCGAAGCCCTGGAACAGGAAAAACACCAGCACTACTACTCCTGCTAATACAAGCAAGCCGTAAAATAGTTTTTTGGTGATGAAGCGGAGCATTTTGATTTCGTTTTTTTATTACTCGTTTCTCGTCGCTGGCTGCTCCGGTAATGTTTTAATGCCAACTAATATTTTATCCATTCTTTTATAACTCTGCTTGTCTGCTACCGTTCCTTCTTTCAATAAATACACACAGGGATTGGTTCGGGCGGCAGTGCGGATAGCTGTATAATCACAAACGAAAACCGGTATGCTTGCAAATGGAGTAGCTGCAAAATTGCTGATGGCTTCTTCTCTCCTGCTGGTAACCGCATATACGGGGATATTCTTTGTTTTTGCTGCAGCATACACTTTGGCAAACTCATCCTTCCATGTAGAAAAAGGAGTTGTGAAATCTTCACAAAAAAGAATAACCGCATAAGGTTGCGATAAAACAATAGCAGTGGAATCCTGGTCTGTAATCCCCGTTAAGGAAAAACCTCTGATAGCCGGTTCTGCATTTCCTTTGCGGATCAATTTATCAGTACGGCTTACATAGTTATAGCTATCCAGATCGCCTGGCAGATCAGAAGGAGCGAATTCAAATTGTTTCCCTCCTTTTTCATATACAAAACGGATGGCGAAACTATCGGGTAAAGCTCCGGCAGGTATCTTCATTTTCTCAGTGATATTATTACCTTTTTTATAAGGCAGGCAATCTACTAATGGAAGATAGGTTAGTGCATACCACTGAATGCCGAAACTTATCACTGATACAAGGATCATAAGTACGGCACTGAGTTTTTTTGAAAATAAGGGCCTGATTTTATTGCGTTGCCAGAAAATAAACCCGATCAACATGGTAAGTACTACATCTTTCAAAAAGGATGTTTTAGAAGTAATGGGGATACAATCGCCAAAACAGCCACAGTTAGTGGGTTTTCCTGTGACGTAAGTATACCCGGTAAGAAAAGTAAAAAACAGAATAAGCAATAATAATAACCAGCTGAATAGTTTTATTCTCCAGCCCAGCAATAAAGCAAAACCGGCAATTATTTCAAACGCATTCATCAACACGGAGAACATCAAAGTCAATGAATCAAATTGTGACATTCCCCACAATTCAAAAAACTCCTGCATTTTATAACTCAACCCATGCGGATCATTTGCTTTTACAAGCCCTGAGAAAATAAAAAGAAGTCCGACTACGATTCGTAAAGCATTAATGAATAGTTTCATGTATTTATGACTTAGTGATAAAAGTACTAACGTAGGGGCCAACATCAAATGCCTGACAAGTCACGCTCAATACCCAAAATGAATATTCGACCTGAAACCAGTAACCAGAAACCAGTAACGCCTTACTTCTCCCCCATCAATATCAACGCAAAAACACCATAGTTAATAATATCATTATAATTAGCATCAATGCCTTCACTCATCAGCGTCTTTCCTTCATTGATCAGTATCTGGCGAATCCGTTGAAGTTTCATCAAAATAAGATCAACAAAACTTTCCTGGCTCAGGCTGCGCCATGCTTCACCATAGTCATGGTTTTTGTCTTCCATCAGTTCCTTGCTCACCTTTACATACTGATCATACAGGGAAGATACTTTTGACAATTCCAGTTCTTCCGGTGCCTCTTTGGGCAGGTCCAACTGTATCAAGCCAATAACGGCATAGTTGATAATGCCTTTGAACTCTGCAGCTATATCATCGGCCACTTTCTGCTGTTTCTTTTCCTGGATAGTACGGATACGCTGTGCTTTGATGAATATCTGGTCAACAATGGAAATAGTTCTTAATACCCGCCAGGCTGTTCCATAATCTTTTGCTTTTTTCAGGAAAATATCTTTGCAGGAAAAAATTACTTCGTCGTATTGGAGGTTGGTGTTGGTCATAATGGTCATAAAGTTCGAATTGCTCTATATTAACTGAAGTCGGAGGTCTGCAATCAGAAGAAAGAGATCACTCGTTAAGATTTCTGATTTCTTACATCTTACTTCTGAGTTCCGGTTTATCTTTAGCTTTCAAAAATAAAGAAACAAAGCCTAATGTTCACGTTGAATTGTAAGGGACGATTATTAGTTGTTGATAAGCCGTTGGTAATGGGTATAATCAATGCTACGCCTGATTCTTTTTATGAAGGCAGCAGGCAGCAAACTGTTGATGCTATTTTACGACAGGCTGAGAAAATGATAAAGGATGGCGCGGGTATATTGGATATTGGCGGGCAAAGCACCCGGCCAGGCAGTTCTGTTGTTGGAGCTGAGGAAGAATTAAAACGAGTGATCAGCGCTATTGAGGCTATTCATCAACATTTCCCTGAAACTTTTATTTCAGTTGATACTTATTTCTCATTGGTAGCTAAAGAAGCTGTAAATGCGGGAGCTTCAATTATAAACGATATAAGTGCCGGTAGCATGGATGAAAATATGCTTGCAACAGTTGCTGCTTTGCAGGTGCCTTATGTGTTGATGCATATGCAGGGAACGCCACAGACTATGCAACAATCGCCGCAATATGAAAATGTAACAAGGGAAGTATTCGATTTTTTTATTACAAAAAATGATGAATTGAAGAAAGCTGGGATCAACGATGTCATCATTGATCCGGGTTTTGGTTTTGGGAAAACAATAGCTCAAAATTTTGAATTGCTGCGCAAGCTTGCTGTTTTTAAAATGATTGATCACCCGCTTTTGCTGGGGATCTCACGTAAATCAACTATTTATAAAACTCTGGATATTAGACCAACGGAAGCACTGAACGGAACAACTGTTTTAAATACCATCGGGTTGATGAACGGAGCTTCTATTATTCGTGTACATGATGTAAAGGAAGCAAAAGAGACCATTAAGTTGATAGGGGCTTATATGCAAAATGCTTAAGCACTTTAGGAGTTGTAATAAAAAAGCACCCGCTATTGCGGATGCTTTTTTCATCAAGACTTTTTTAATCAGAGCTCAATGGGTGGGTGTTCTTTGGTAATTCAATGGAACTGGACCAATTATTTTAAGCACGGTCAGTTCGATGATGACTGTTGTTTCGTAGGGTGTATGGAATCAGGATCTTGGACTAAAAACGGGGCCATCTTTGTACTAACCGTTGTAAAAAAAACCGTCTCGTTGTAACGAGACGGTGTAAAGGTGCAATATTATTTTCATTCAGCAATCAGCAACGCATTGAGTCGTATCAATTTCTTCTCTGTGGAGCAGCAGGTGCTGGCTCAGAAGGCATAGTATCCGAAACCTTTAACATTTCTACATCAAATTTTAATGCTTCAAAAGGTTTGAATGGTGATCCCTGCGGAGGATTTTTTCCATAAGCTCTGAAACCGGGAATATACAATGTTCCTTTTCCCCCTTCTTTAAAAGCTTTCAATCCTTCATCCCAACCGCTTATTACTTTTCCTTGTCCTAATTGGAAAGTGAATGAATTTGACTGGAACAAACTATCGTTAGCTAATATTTTTCCTGCATATTTTACGGTTACATATTTGCCTGAATCAGCTTGTGGGCCTGTACCTTGCTGCTGAATAGTAACAAAAGTACCCTTACCCATTTTTTGAGCGGTGATATTTTTATTTTTCAAATAGTCTTCCATTGCCTGTAGGCCTTTGGTCACTTCACCAGATTTTTCCATCTCCAGTTCGTCTTTTATTTTTTGCTCTCTCATCTCTTTTTCCATTTTCGCCATTTGTTCTTCCTGCTCTTTCATCTGGCGGGGTCTGTCTTTCTCGCTTTCTATCGAAGCATCGGCCTGGTAGGAGCTATCATTTTTAAAAATTTCAATAACCTTAAAACTGGTAGTTATTCTATCGCCTTTTTTCATAAAAGGAGGTAACTCCTGTACGATACCTTTTTTAAGCAGCGAATCAGTAATTACTACAGTTATTACGCTATCACCTTTTCTTAATAAGTGAAACAATTCGGCAGGATTATATTGATTAGCAGGATTGCTGGCTACCTGCGCATAAACCGGCATTTTACCATAGCTGGTTTGCATAACAGAGTCATTCAGTTTTTGCGTAAAATTAAGTTTAAGCCATTGGCCCTCTTTTACGGTAGAATCTTTACTGTTTGAAGAAATTATTTTATAAAGCATCCCGCTTTTTGCTTTCTGATAGCTTACATTATTACAAGAAGCTGCCATTGCAAGGCTTGCGATCATTACCAGCGAATAATAGACTGTTTTCATTTTTTAATTATTGTAATAGAAATTTGTTTTCTTTTATAGCGTCTTTAAATTTTTGAACTGTTACATCCAGAGAGTCGCTGCTACGGCCGCCAGAAGCATTAAAATGACCGCCGCCATCAAAATATTTCCGGGCAAAAGCATTGCAGTCAAAATCACCTTTACTGCGGAAACTCCATTTCCTTTCTTCATCTCTGTCAATGACCAGGCCTACTAATTTAATGCCTTGTATTGATTGAGGAAAATTGACAAGACCTTCGGTATCGCCTGTTTTGATATAATACTTCAGCAGATCATTTTTCGAAATAGCAATCAATGCAGTATTGTATTCATACATCACTTCCATGCGATGCAATAAAACATGCCCTGTAAAACGAAGTTTGTTTTCTAAAAAATTATCAAAAAGATTTTCATGCACTTTCGAATGCTGCAGACCTTTTGATTTCAGATCAGCAACCAATGTATGAACGCCTGAATGTGCAGAGGGAAAACGAAAAGATCCGGTATCTGATACCACACCAGCATAAATACATTCACCGATGGTTTCATCAATCCTTTCCTGGTGGCCAGACTCCACTATAAAATCATACACCATTTCGCAGGTAGAACTTTTTGCCATATCGCTGATGCCATAGTCAAATGATGGAGCATCAGGCTCCCGGTGATGGTCAATTAATATTTTAGTGCAGGAAATCTGCTTCAGTTTTTCCGCAAG
>CAMLEX010000182.1 GCA_946479055.1 uncultured Bacteroidota bacterium
AGATGCGGCTTTCACATTTAATTTATTAAACATGCCAGTGCTGGTTCGTTTGAGTACTGAGTCTTTAAATTGTCCTCCAGACTGAGTAAGTTGGGCAAAATCAGTATTTGAAGTTCCGTTTTTGCTTAGGTTTAAACTCGCTTTACCACGTAAATCAAAGAAAATTTCCCCGTTCGCCACTATGTCCGTCGAATCAATATTCAAATCTGCCCCTTCTACAATAACATTCGTTATAACCGGCAAATGCAGATCAACACTTATATGGGTAAACTCAACACTGTTTGTATTATTATCCGGTTGATATCTTGTATTGACGTATGTCAGCAGCAATGTATCATTTACCTGTTCTATTTTAATACTGTCCTGATCGTTATATCTTTGATAAGAATAACTGGCTGCATCAGCAGGGATGAGGTTGCAGGAAAATGTTCCCGGGAAACCGGGCCCGACAATTTTTATTACCTGGTAGGACTTAATCTTTCCACTTCTGGCATTAGAACCTTCATAAATCTCATGTTTCACAATGGTAAACTGGCCCTTTTTGATTTTGCTGGTAAAAGACATCAAAATAAAAACCGGGACTAGGAAAATAACAATAATGAAACCCGCCAGTATTTTATTACTTGTTTTCATAAAAATATTTTTATCAATTACGCTGTATAGCTTTTTTTAAATTTTTCAAATCGTGTTTTCAGATCATCTATCTCGATACCCAGCATATGCATGATGCGAAACACAGCCGGCATTTCTTTCTCAGTAAATTCCTGTTTGCGGTAAGCCATGGCATTTTGCACGCCATTGGCGGAAATGAAATAGCCAATGCCGCGTTTATCATAAATAATATCCTGCTGTTTTAAAAATTCATAAGTGCGGGCCACTGTATTTGGATTCACTTCCAGTTGTACAGCCAGTTCCCTTACGCTGGGTATTTTATCTTCCCCAGCCCACTCTTTCAGCAGCACCTTTTCACACACGTAGTCGGCTATTTGTAAATAAATCGCCTGACCGCTATTATTAAATTGCATATTCCAATTTTTAAATCATTAAATCTTTCTATCACTTGCAAAGCGTTTCTATTTTACATCTGTTTCTCTTTCAACCTGAACCAGGCGACCACCCAAAAAACCGGGGCCCAGATAAATTTTACTGTAAAACCAAGCAAGTCGGTTATCCATGGTGATAGCCCATACCGCTGGTAAGTGTTATAATCCCCATCATACTTTCTTAAATGATCTCCGTTCCAGGAATATCCGTTCAACGAACTTTGAAGTAATTCAACAGAATAATAAGCAAAAGCAAAAATCAACGCAGATCCGATTATGGTTGTTATAACAAAAGAATACCGGGAAAAATAGACAGAACCGAGCAGGTAAAATGCCTGTACAGCGAAAAAGCCATAAATAAAATAAGGAAGTACGCCCAGGAAACTTCGGTTAATATCCCACACTGATTTACGGAAAGAGTACCCGGACTTCTCCGCTACCAATGCATTGACATATCCGACAGCGGCTGATTTTACAAGGAAGAAACAGATACAATACACAGCGGTAAAAACAATCACATTATAAAAGATCGTGCAAAGCAATTTCTCCAGGTGACTGGCAGGGAATGCAAGCCAGTAAGTTCCTTTCTCTTTATTGCCCAACATGGAGAATGACATGCTGGCAAATACAGCCCCCGCAACAAATAATCCAAAAACAAAGATGATATAAAGTGAATCTTCACTATATTGTTTTCCATCTGCTATTACCCAAAAAAGCATAATTAGTCCCAGCATTCCCAGCAAGGCCAACACGGAAAAAAGATATAACCTTGAATTTTCAATCCATTGCTTACGGATCAGTTGGAGCAACCGTGAAAAACTGAATGTCGTTGTCATATTCTTGAAATAAAATTTTAAAATAGAATCCTGATATATTATTGTAAAACAGAACGGATAGCATCTCCATTTGTAACAATGTTCTTGTACATCATTTCCGAATCGGATTTGCTCACTTCATTTTCAATTGCAGTCTTGACTCTTCCGGTATCTTTCCTGGAATAGCCCGTTTCTCCTGAAGCGGTTAGAAAAAAAGTAAATACAATTGCCAGCAATACCAGCAGTGTTACCGGTGAAAACAAGGACAGTTTTTTATTTTCTAATCTATACTTCCTGATGATTGAAAGAAATTTTGAAAATCTAAAAGCTGTTGTCATGATAATTATATTTTTAAAGGAAAGGTTTAGGATTAATGGTTTTCGAATTTTCACTTCTCACTTTTCTCTTCTCACTTTTCATACTCATTGAAAAACGGATCTCAACTTGTCGCCATTAGTAACAATTGCTTTGTACAACATTTCCAAATCAAGCTTACCTTCTTCGTCATCTTTATTAGATGTAATAATAGCGTTGCCTTTTAAAGATTCTTCCCGATAGAGAGCATGTTTTACCTCTTCACTGTCAAAAGATATTTTGAAACTTAGTTTGGATGTAATGCGATCTACCGTCTGATCAAAAAGTATTTTACCTTCATCAATAACAGTGATACGGTCGATCAGGCTTTCCATATCCTTTACCTGGTGTGTACAGATAATAATGCATTTGCTTTCATCAATAGCACCTGCGATCACTTTACGAAACTGACTCTTACTCATGATGTCAAGACCATTGGTTGGTTCATCCATCAGTAACAAGGATGTATTGCAGGCTAGTCCGAAACTGATCAGCGCTTTTTTCTTTTGGCCATAACTCATTTGCTGCAATTTGTTGCCGGCAGGTATTTCAAATTCACGGAGATATTTGGAAAACTGATCGTGATTGAACTTTGGATAGAAGGATGCATTGCAATCCACAAATTTTTCAATAGATACATTCGGCAGATAAAATTCTTCCGGTACCATAAATAATTCCTGTAAAAAAATGGGGTTGCGATGCCCCGGCGTGTGATTCAATACTTTTACGCTACCCTGATCCGGAAATAATAACCCGGCGATGTTTCGCAGCAGGGTTGATTTACCAGTACCATTTTTTCCCAGTAAGCCATAAATATGCCCCGGCTCCAGGGAAAGATTCAAACCGGTAAAAACCTTTTTCTTTTTATAAGCAAAATGAAGGTTCTGGATATCAATCATTGTTTATCGTTTTAGTGTACTATTGTAGTAGTACAGTACAAAAGTAAACATATCCGCCGCTTCTCCAAATTTTTTTCTGAAAAAAGAATTTTGCCGCGCTTCAAAGCTGATTTTAGGGTTTCCCAGCTTACACTTTATCAGTTGCTTTTCAAATCTTTACCTGCCTTTTGAAAAAACAGAACGAAATTTTATTTTGTACCTTGCAGCCCCAATTGACCGGAGCTGCCAATATCATAACAACAATGATGCTCCGGATAAACAAAATAAATTAATGAAAAACGAACTTCGTAAACAACAGGCTTTAGATTATCACTCCAAAGGAAGGCCGGGAAAAATTGAAGTAATACCAACTAAAGATGCTAAAACACAAAGGGACCTTTCTCTTGCTTACTCTCCCGGTGTTGCCGAACCTTGTAAGGAAATAGCAGCTAATAAAGAAAACGTTTATAAATACACTGCGAAAGGAAACCTGGTAGCCGTTATCAGTAATGGAACAGCCGTATTGGGACTTGGAGATATCGGTCCCGAAGCTGGCAAGCCGGTGATGGAAGGCAAAGGAGTTCTCTTTAAAATCTTTGCAGACATTGATGTTTTTGATATTGAGATCGATGAAAAAGATCCGGTAAAATTCGTGCAGATCGTAAAGGCATTGGAGCCCACTTTTGGAGGCATCAACCTGGAAGACATTAAAGCTCCCGAATGTTTTTACATTGAACAGAAACTAAAGGAAACCATGAGCATCCCGGTCATGCACGATGATCAGCATGGAACAGCTATCATCAGCTCGGCTGCTTTGCTCAATGCCTTGGAAATACAGAAGAAAAAAATTGACAAAGTAAAATTCATTGTTAATGGAGCAGGTGCTGCGGCCATGGCCTGTACTCAATTGTATGTCGCATTAGGTGCAAAGTTTGAAAACTTTATCATGTTCGATCGCAAAGGTGCCTTGCATAAAGAAAGAACGGACCTGGATGAACTGAAAGCAAAATTCGCCAATGCAAAAACTGATATCACATTAGAACAGGCAATGAAAGATGCCGATGTATTCATTGGGCTGAGTGCCGGCAATGTATTGTCACAGGAGATGGTTAAGTCAATGGCAAAAAATCCTATTGTATTCGCTATGGCTAATCCTGATCCGGAGATAAGCTGGGAAGATGCAATAGCTGCCCGAAAAGATGTGATCATGGCGACAGGCCGCAGTGATTATCCTAACCAGGTCAATAATGTTTTAGGCTTCCCTTACATTTTTCGCGGTGCTTTGGACGTAAGAGCTACACAAATCAATGAAGCTATGAAAATGGCTGCTGTCAGGGCTTTGGCCGAAATGGCGAAATCACCTGTGCCTGATATTGTAAACCTTGCTTACAATGAAAAAACAATTTCTTTCGGCCCAAATTATATTATTCCCAAACCTGTTGATCCAAGATTATTATCCACCGTATCTCCCGCCGTGGCAAAAGCGGCGATGGAAAGTGGTGTAGCGCAACATCCCATCACTGATTGGGATGCATATGCTACTGATCTCAACAGCCGGCTTGGAATTGACAACCAGATCATGCGGGCTATTGGCAATAAAGCCCGCCGCGATCCTAAACGAATTGTTTTTGCTGAAGCAGACAATTTAAAAATATTGAAAGCCGCCACTGTTGCTTTTGATGAAGGAATCGCCTATCCTATTTTACTGGGCGATGAAACAAAAATTCAACACATCGCGAAAGCCAATAATATTGACCTGGATGGTCTGCCAATTATTGATCCCCGAAGTCATAGCACTAAAGAAAAAAGAAACCAGTATGCTGAGATCTTTTTCAACAAAAGAAATCGCAGAGGTTTTAATGCCTATGAATCACAAAAAATAATGAGGGACAGGAATTATTTCGGGTGTATGATGGTAGAATGCGGCGATGCCGATGCAATGATTTCCGGACTGACCAAAAATTATCCAGATACCATCCGACCTGCATTGCAGATCATCGGTACAGAAGAAGGTGTAAATAAAATTGCCGGCATGTACCTGATGATGACAAAAAGAGGGCCTTTATTTTTAGGCGACACAACAGTTAATTTTAATCCTACAGCGGAAGAATTAGCGGAGATAACATTATTGGTGGCAAAAGAAGTCCGCCATTTCAATATTATTCCACGTATTGCTATGCTGAGCTATTCCAATTTTGGAAGCAGCAATTCACCTGAAGCAAGATTAGTGGCTGAAGCGAGAGACATCGTGAAGAAAAAAATGCCATCCTTGATTGTAGATGGTGAAATGCAGGCCAATGTGGCTTTCAATAAAGAATTGCTGAAAGAAAACTATCCTTTCTCTGAATTGGTTGATAAAGATGTAAACACATTGATCTTTCCCAATCTTGCATCGGGTAATATAACTTACAATATTCTTAAAGAACTGGGTGGGGCCGATGCTATCGGGCCGGTATTGCTGGGGCTGAAAAAACCGGTACACATATTACAACTAGGAAGTTCAGTACATAGTATTGTTAATATGGCGTTGGTAGCGGTGGTAGATGCACAGTTAAAATGCAAAAATTTACACACCGAAGAAATTGTACAAAAATCACCGTGGTGGAAACGCTTTAAAAAGGTAAGCAGGGACATGTAACGGTTTATAGTTTATGGTTTGTAGTTTGTTCTTAGGCACATTCTCAATTAAGAAAAGTTTTTCCCATGGTAAATCCATCCAAACTTTAAGACTTTGGGTTTAGATTTACCTGGAACTTTCAAAATAAAAATGTCTTTCTCGTTATCGGAAACCAAACCATAAACTTTCCTTATTTTACAGCTTAAATTCCGGAATGAAAATTATTAAAGACATAGGCCGTTTCCTGTTGATGCTAAAGGGCATGTTTTCCAGACCGGAAAACGGAAAGATGTACTGGAAGGAGTTTATGCATCAATGCAACGATATTGGTATTGGTTCATTAGGAATTGTAACCATTATTTCTGTATTCATTGGCGCAGTATCGACGTTGCAAACAGCTTACCAGTTAGTAAGTCCGTTGATTCCTCCTTCAACTATCGCCCAGATAGTAAGAGATACTGTGATACTTGAATTTGCACCAACACTTACTTGTATCGTATTAGCCGGTGTAGTTGGAAGTAAGATCGCCAGTGAGTTGGGTAATATGCGGGTAAGTGAACAAATTGATGCTTTGGAAATAATGGGTATTAATACAAAATCATATTTAATTATGCCGAAAATACTGGCTGGTCTGCTGATGATTCCCTTATTAGTTGCGATTGCTATGGCTTTAGGCATCTGGGGTGGAAGACTGGCAGGAAGCATGGCTGGTATTGTTTCCAGTGACGCATTTGATAAAGGTTTGCATGAATCTTTTATTCCTTACAATGTTTTTTTTGCATTAGCCAAGTCTTACACATTTGCATTTATTATTTGTAGTATTCCCTCCTTCTATGGTTATTATGTACAGGGAGGAGCATTAGAAATAGGACGGGCAAGTACCAAAGCAGTAGTGGTGAGTTGCATACTCTTATTGTTTGCTGATTATGTATTGTCAGCGTTGTTGCTATAGAGTCAATGAGACAATAGTCATCAAGTCATTAAACCTTCATTATATGATAAACTTGAAGACCTGGAAGTATACAAGGTGTCAATGGAAATAGGTGAGACTGTATGGGAGATTGTTGAAAAATGGAACTATTATCAAAAGGATACACTTGGCAAACAATTTACCAGATCGGCTGATTCAATTGCTTTAAATATTAGTGAAGGATATGGAAGGTTTCATTATGCAGAAAATAGAAACTTTTGTTAGTATAGCAGAGGTTCAGCTTTTGAAACAGGCACGGCGATCAGGAAAGCACTGAAAAGAAATCTTTTGTCAAATGAAGAATATGATCTTTTAAAGTCGAAACTCTTGTACTATTTTAAATTAATTAATCCATATATAAAGTCTATTGGCAAATCAAAACCCGGGCCAGTTGAATAAATGACTTTATGACTAATGACCAAATGACTTTTCATGATCGAAGTAAAAAATATAAAAAAGAGTTTCGCTGACAAAGTCGTTATTCAGGAAGTAAGCGCTACCATGAAAGCCGGTCAGTGCAACCTGATCATTGGCTCAAGCGGCAGTGGCAAAACCGTACTCATGAAATGTATGGTTGGATTATTTGCACCTGACAGCGGGGAAATATTATACAGTGGCCAAAATTTTACCGGCATGAACCCCGAAGAAAAAACAGAGATCCGCAAAGAGATCGGCATGTTATTCCAGGGTTCTGCTTTATTCGATAGCCAAACCGTAGAACAAAATGTGATGTTCCCGCTTGATATGTTTACAAAGGATAGCTACCGCACCAAACTTAAAAGGGTAAATGAAGTACTCGCCAGGGTAAATCTAGTTGATGCCAATAAAAAATTTCCTTCAGAAGTGAGTGGCGGTATGAAAAAACGGGTAGCATTGGCAAGGGCCATTGTATTGAACCCAAAATACCTTTTTTGTGATGAACCCAACTCTGGTCTTGATCCTCAAACATCGTTGGTCATTGATAAGCTAATACAGGAAATAACCTTAGAGTATAATATTACCACCGTTGTCAATACCCACGACATGAATAGTGTAATGGAGATCGGTAATTACATTCTCTATATGTACCAGGGCCATAAAGAATGGGAAGGCACTAACAAAGAAATCATTTTTAGCAAAAATCAGCGGCTCAATGAATTTATTTTCGCTTCTGACTTTTTGCGTGATGCCAAAGAAATGCGGATGCTGGAGGAAACCGGTAAAATACCTAACGACAGGAATATAGATGATATGATAAAGTAATGGGCCGACGATTGACACTTACTTAAACCCAGGCACTCCTGCTTGTCTGAGATGATCTTTTCCCCGTAAATACTATTTTGACAAGCCTGGTAAAAATCCGCACAGCAGCAATCTACAAATTTGCTCATTAACCCTTACTTTTGCCCCCTTAATTATAGACTATGAGCATTCTCGTTAATAAAAATTCAAAGATTTTAGTTCAGGGTTTTACCGGTACAGAAGGCAGTTTTCATGCTACACAGATGATTGAATATGGTACCAATGTGGTAGGCGGTGTTACTCCGGGTAAAGGCGGTAATACACACCTCAGCAAACCTGTATTCAATACCGTAGCTGATTGCGTAAAAGCAACCGGTGCTGATACAAGTATCATATTTGTACCTCCGGCTTTTGC
>CAMLEX010000183.1 GCA_946479055.1 uncultured Bacteroidota bacterium
GGGCCTGGGTGGGCATTACTTTGTTTGAAAACAAGGGATTAAGCAACTATTATTCGTTAGCCAATCGTTTTTTTGATTATTTACAGGCAGGCATTCCCCAGCTCTGTGTTGATTATCCTGTATACCGCGAAATAAACAAAATACAGCCCGTAGCTGTTTTAACTGAGGATCTAAGCAGTAAAAATATTGCGGCACTATTGAACTTATTACTGGAAAATGATGTTTTGTATCATAAGCTTCAACAAAACTGTCTACAACAACGTGAAATAATGAACTGGCAGCAGGAAGAAAAGAAGTTGCTTGGTTTTTATCAATCCATTTTTAATAAGTGATTCGTCATTTACATATCGTTTGTCTCGATGTTCCCTGGCCCGCTGATTATGGTGGTGCCATTGACATGATGAACAGAATAAAAACTCTTCATAAACTGGGTATTCTAATTCATCTCCATTATTTCAGCTATAACGAAAGAGGAATTCCTAATGAACTGAATCAATTTTGCCAATCTGTCAATGTATATGAAAGAGAAAAAATAGCCAATGGTTTTTCATTTACCATGCCTTACATAGTTGCATCCCGCATAAATGATCAATTAATTTCACGATTGAAGGAGGACAACCATCCCATCTTGCTGGAAGGTATCCACACTACCGGAATACTTTCAAAACTTGACAGGCATAATCGTAAGATTGTTGTTAGAATGCATAATGAAGAAAGTCTTTATTATAAAGAACTGGCAAGAGCCGAATCAGGTATTCTAAAAAAAATATATTTTCAAAACGAAAGCCGCTTATTAAAAAAATATAGCCATCATTTACCTGATGATTGCTTGTATGCCTGCATTTCAGAAAATGATATGCCAGTATTTAAAAAGAACTATAAATTAAATAATGTAAAATTTTTACCTGCATTTTCTCCCTGGCAATCGGTAAATGGACAAGAAGGCCAGGGCAATCTATGTCTTTATCATGGAAACCTTTCCGTACCGGAGAATGAGGAAGCGGCACTCTGGCTGCTTTGCAAAGTTTTTACAAAAGCCCGGGTTCCATTTGTAATTGCGGGTAAAAAACCTTCAAGAAGATTACAAAAGTTAGCAGGGCTTTGTCAGCATACCTGCCTTGTAGCTGACCCTTGCGAAACAGAAATGAATGATCTTGTTCGTAAAGCTCATATTCATGTTCTCCCCTGCTTTAATAAAAGCGTTACAGGTATCCGGTTAAAATTATTACACACTCTTTTTGAAGGAAGGCATTGCGTAGTGAATGAACCGATAGTGGCTGGAACGGGTCTTGAAACTGCATGTCATATCGGAACAAATGCCAACGCCTTTGCCTCTATCATCACACAACTCTATCACCAGCCTTTTACACGAGAAGAAATAATATTGCGGAAACAATTACTGGGAACTACGTACGACAATGAAAAAAATACCTGCAAACTTATTCAATGGTTATGGTAGCATTGTCGATCACCCTGCCTCTTTCTGTTTTTATCGTTCTGGCCGGAAATTTTTGTACAACAATATAATCATGTGTAGCCATCAGGATCGTGGTATTAAAGTCCCTGGAAATATGAAACAGCAGATTCATTATTTCATCAGATGTTTCAGGATCAAGATTACCAGTTGGTTCATCAGCTAATATTAATTTTGGAGAATTCAATAAGGCACGGGCAATATCTACTCTTTGTTGCTCGCCACCACTCAGTTCAAATGGCATTTTAAAACCTTTAGCCTTTAATCCAACTTTATCTAATACATCCAATATTTTTTCATCCATTAATTTTTCATCTGTCCAGCCGGTAGCTTTTAAGACGAACTTAAGGTTGTTATTTACATTACGGTCTGTCAACAATTGAAAATCCTGGAACACTACTCCTAATGTACGACGCAAGTAAGGAACTTTTCTCCAATCTATATTTCGCAGGCCAAATCCCGCTACTGTAGCTTCTCCTTCTGTCAATGTCAATTCCCCATACAGCGTTTTTAAAAGACTGGATTTCCCTGTTCCGGTCTTTCCCACGAGGTAAACAAATTCTCCTTTATTAACGATAAGATTTACGTCCTGCAGCACCAAATTATTCCCCTGGTAAATATTAACGTGGCTCAATTCAATTATAGGCTCTGACATTATCCTTTCTTTTGTTGCAAAATAAAGGAAACTATTGGTTAGGAAAGGCAAATTTTACAAAAACTAAAGATTTAGCTACTGATGCTGGTTTGCTTATTCACCTTTTACATATCCCTGTTTATTTTTCTCATCAGGAAGGAGATTCATCCATTATTTATAAAACACGATTAATAAATAAAGCTCAATGTTATTTAATAGAGTAGTTGTTTTCCTTTAGTAGAAACGAGAAGTTCCTTTTTTCCACTCTCTTCTACCCTACCAATAAGCTGTGCATCCACGCCAAAGCCTTTAGCGACGCTGATTATATTGTCAGCGTCTTTTTCATTGGTATAGATTTCCAGTCGAGTTCCCATATTAAAAACCTGGTACATTTCCCGATCATCTGACTTACTGGCTTCCTGTATCAATTGAAAAATTACCGGCGGCTCAAACAGATTATCTTTTACTATGCGGACATTTTCCGGCACATATTTCAAGCATTTGGTTTGCCCACCGCCACTGCAGTGAATTAATCCATGTATAGCATCAAAATGGTTTTCCAGCACTACTTTCAGTATCGGTGCAAACGTCCGGGTCGGTGAAAGCAAAAGCTTTCCGATCTCTGACTTCTGCCTTCCGATTTCTATTTCATCAGTCATTTTATGTGGGCCGATATATACTACTTCATCGCTAAGCGTGGTATCATACGATTCTTTAAAACGTTCGCTATAACTTTTATTCAACACATCATGTCTTGCACTGGTCAACCCATTACTTGCCAAGCCGCTGTTATAGGATGATTCATAATTGGCTTGTCCAAAACCGGCAAGGCCAACCATCACATCACCTGCTTTTATTTTTTCATTAGTAATGATCTTTTCTTTTGGCCAACGGGCTGTCATCGTCCCATTCACGGCAATCGTTCTCACTACATCTCCTACATCTGCTGTTTCGCCGCCCATAAAATGGATATTGACACCAAATCCTTTCATCGTATCAAAAAATTCCTGTGTGCCATTGATAACCGCTTCCAATACTTCAGAAGGAATATTTTTTTTGTTTCTGTCAATAGTAGAAGAAAAAAGAAGGTTATCATAAATACCTACGCAAAGCAGATCATCGAGGTTCATAACAATGGCATCCTGTGCGATTCCTTTCCACACGGATACATCACCGGTTTCTTTCCAGTACAAATAAGCCAGGATACTCTTGGTACCCGCCCCGTCGGCATGCATCACATTTACCCAGTCCTCATCACCGCAAAGCACATCGGGGTATACTTTACAAAAAGCCTTTGGGAAAAGCCCCTGGTCAAGATGTTTCGTAGCTGCATGAACTTCTTCTTTCTGGGCTGACACTCCCCTTTTTTCGTATAAACTCATATCCGGAATTGAGCGGCAAAACTACAAGTAAATAGAACACGAATCACCAATTTAAGGATTGCGAATGGCTCATTCAAACTTTCGGTAACCAAAGATTACACAGATTAAAACGAGCCAGCGTATAATTGGTATCCGTAAAATCCTTATTATCCTATAATCCGTGGTCATTTTTCAATTAGTTTTGCTGCACTTTATGAAAGTCCATTATGATATAGAAAATCTGCCCTTGTTTCGCAACGCGGTCATTACCATTGGCACTTTTGACGGTGTACATATGGGGCACAGGCAGATCATCAATAAACTGAAAAGTGAAGCAAAAGCTAACAACGGGGAGACGGTGATCATTACTTTTCATCCGCATCCCCGCAAGGTCGTTTCTTCCACCATACTTGGTATCCGGCTTATTAATACGCTGGAAGAAAAAATAGAATTACTGGAAAAACTGGGCATTGATCACCTGGTAGTGGTTCCTTTTACAGATGCTTTTGCCAACCAGGAAGCGGAAGCCTATGTACAACATTTTCTTGTTAATAAATTTCATCCGCATACCGTTATTATTGGTTACGATCATAGGTTTGGAAAAGAAAGAAAAGGCGATTACCTGCTGCTCGAAAAATTAGCTCCTGTCTTTAACTATCAACTGAAAGAAATTCCAAAGCATGTGCTGGAAGAAATTTCCATTAGTTCTACAAGGATCAGGGAAGCCTTATTGAATGGGAAAATTGAAATAGCTGATAAATTGCTGGGCTATGAATTCTTTTTTTCCGGAACCGTGGTACATGGCGACAAACTTGGCCGAAAACTGGGTTATCCTACAGCCAACCTGAAAATGAATGATGACGAAAAGATCATTCCGCACAATGGCATTTATGCTGTTTATGCTAAGTTAATGGAAGATGCTCAAACCGTTACCAGTTATCAGTTGCCAGTTACCGGTAACCGGCAACCGGCAACCGGCAACCTCCTGAAAGGCATGATGAGCATTGGCTTTCGCCCAACTGTTGATGGAAAAAAGAGAGTGATAGAAGTTAACCTGTTTGATTTTGCCGAAGAAATTTATGATCAGACGCTGCGGGTATATGTAAAAAAATATTTAAGAGAGGAAATAAAATTTGATTCGTTAGATGAGCTGGTTAAGCAAATAGACCAGGATAAGATTGATAGCTTAAATGTATTGTAAAAAAAAGCCCCCGGTTTAGACTTCTATTTTTAGTATTCAATTTTAAATTCCAATTTCGTAACATCATCAAAAAAATCTTCAACAGAATTTGTTATAGTAACTTTTTTCTTATCCTCAGAAAGTTTTACGTTTTTCCCTTCTGCTTTTTTTGCCGGCTTGGGTAGGTTAAAAATGAGTGTCGTATTCATTGGCATGCCCTGACCTGACATTTCTTTCAAAGCCTGCATGCCTTTATCTTCGCCAACAGTTGCATATTTTTCAGGAATGTGTTTCTTTTCTATTTTACCGTTTCCATAAGTAGTAATAAAATAGTCGTCCATCGATCCTTTTGGCATTCCATCGTCCGGAATTGGTGATGCACCATCCCCTCCCTGCTCGGCCTGCTTTTTCATAGCCTGCTGCATTACTTTAGCCGATACCTGGTCCAGTTTACTTATTTGTCCGGCATTTGCAAAAGGAAATTCAAGTTTGGTGATTAACTTTTCTTCACTCATATTCATGTTAAGGCCCAAAGTTCCTTTCTTAACCAGTTCTTTTTCATCTGCAGAAAGATCAGGAATGCTATCTACCATCTTATCAAGGGCAATAGAAGTGTCAATAGCTTTATCCTCCTTGTCCATATCCTTACCCGACATTTTCGCTATCCCTATAAGGCTGCTCATATCGGTAGTAGTTACCAATTTCCCGCTTCCGTCCTGGTTAAACGAAATTTCCCGTGTGGTTTCGCAACTGGTCATAGCCAAAGCACCACCGATAAGAAGTAAAGCCAGTAATTTTTTCATTTGCTTATTTTTAATTTGATTTTAGCCACAACTTCATGGCTCATTTCTTTGCAGTTTTTGTTTTATCCAGATGATTATTTTACGATAAAAGTTGTGTAAAGAAAAGATTTTAATTCCAATAATTTTAAGCTGTCATTTTGCAAACCATTTCCTTTAACAAGGAACCGTCCTCAGTTCCTGCATTATTTATCCCAATACTTTTCAGGTTGTACTGGTGCAACAGGAGCAGTATCCTTTCAATTCCCTGGTAGTCGTACACTTTAGCTGCCTGCAAATAATCTTTGACAAAAAAAGAGTTTACACCAATAGCCGTCGCTATTGCTTTTTCATCCTGCGTTCCGGCTCCAAAAATCATAAACACCTTACTAAAAAAACCGTACAGCGAAGGAAGTATTAATTGTATGGGAGCAGCTTTGGGATTGGATTCAAAATATTGTATGATCCGGATGCTTTTTGCAAGATCTTTTCGGGCAAGAGCCGATTGCAGTTCAAAAACATTAAAATCTTTACTGACACCGACAAATTCTTCAATGTCTTCCTCTGTAATAGTTTTTCGTTTGCCAAGGTTGATTGAAATTTTTTCTATTTCATTTTCTATCCTGGTGAGGTCGTTGCCGATATGATCAACTAACAGTGCAAGGCCCTTTGGGGAAATTGATAATTGCTTTGATCGCAATAACTCCTGTGTCCACTCGGGAAGCTGGCTGTCATAAATTTTTTTAGTCGTGATAAGCACAGCTTTTTGTTTCAGCAGTTTTGCAAGCTTAGAACGTCCATCAACTTTTTTTTCCTTATAAGCGACAATGAAAACTGTTGAACCAAGAGGGTTTTCAATATAGCCTTCCAGTTTTTCTACATCCCTCATTTGCTGTGCTTCCTTTAATAATACCACCTGCCTTTCCGCAAACATAGGATAGCGGCGGCAGGTATTAATAACATCCGTCCAGGAAGTATCACGTCCATAAAAAACCGAAAGGTTAAAAGAAGCTTCACTTTCTGTTAATATATGATGCTCGGCATAATTAATGGCTTTATCAATAAAATATTCTTCATCCCCTTCCAGCCAGTAAACAGGCTTAAATTCCTTTTTCTTCCAGTCCGCTATGATTTTTTCAACTGCCATAAATCGCTAAGATACAGGCTTTCTAATAGTTACAATCGGGTTTTATAAGTTTTTGCTATACTACTAAAATTTTCTGGCACGGTTTTCGAAATTTAGCCAACGAAAGAATTTTCTGACAACAGTTAATCCCTTGAAACCGATTAATATTTATTGAAATAGTAAACCTAAAACTCATTTAAAAACCCCCACTTGTATGACAAACACAAATTATCCTTCGGCAACTCCAAATGAACCTCGTAATCCCAACAAAAGCAATAAGAATCTTTTAATAGGAATTCTTGCTGCAGGTTTATTGGGTACGTGGGGATATCTTCTCTATGATAAAAACAAAACAGGAGAAGTAGTTCAGGTTGCTCAGACTCAGTCTGAAAACTATATGACACAGCGTGACTCGCTGAAGCTGTTATATGATGATGCAGAAATGCGCTTAGACTCTATTACCGGAGCTAATAACAATCTCCAGGGAGATAAAAGTACTTTACAAAAACAAATTGATGCTAATAAATCAGAAATCAGGCGCATTTTAAATGACAAAAATGCTACTGCAGCAGATCTGAAAAGAGCAAAATCTATGATCTCTGATCTGAACAACCAGATTGCGAGCCTGGAAGCTGAAGTATCAAGGTTAACTGGTGAAAACCAGGAGTTGACTGCCAATAACACTCAACTTACAACTGAAAAACAAGTACTGGAGCAAAACCTTACAACTTCAACTACTGAAAAAGAGGCTTTGGCTCAAACGGTAGATGTTGGTTCTACATTCAGCGCTTCTAATATCCAGATCACTCCGGTGAATGAGAAGAAAAGCGGTAAAGAAAAAACCACTTCTTCAGCAAAAAAAGTTGATAAACTGGTTGTTTCTTTTGATGTTGAAAACCGTATTGCAAGATCAGGCCCTGCTGACATGTATATCATGGTTACAGCCCCTGATGGCAAATTAGTTTCTGATCCATCTCTTGGTTCTGCAACATTGACTACTCGTACGGAAGGTGACAGACCTTATACTACCAAAGTTCCTGTAGAATATGAGCAAGGTACACGTAAGGCATTATCATTCCCTATCCGTCAGGCTGATTTTCAAAGAGGAGATTACAAAATTGAAATTTATCATAATGGGTTCAAAATTGGTGAAGGTGTAAGAACTCTGAAAAAAGGTGGTTTATTCGGTTAAAAGCAAAGTTGCTCTCATGCAACACAACCGTCCCGCTAAATCGGGACGGTTTTTTTATGTCTTTTCCAATAAGAATAAATCCATATTGCACCCTGCTTGTAAACAAATTTATATGCTTTATCTTTCAAGAAAAGAGAGATACATCTGCTAAATGAAAGATATAAAGCCACTACTACTTCTGCTTCTTTCCATTGGTTTGGTCAGTACCTGGATCTATCATATTTATGATAAAACAATGTATAGTCATCGGCGGACAGAAGTATACATAAAAGATTCCGCAGCCGTAGCTGATGCTATCAAGGATTCATTAAACAAAATATACTCAGCCGCAATCAACGACCTCGATAACCGTCTTAATTATTCCAGGGTCAACGCGGATTCGCTCCAAAACACACTTGATAATAAATTAAATGAGATCAACCGGTTAAAATCAGAGATAGGCGGGATATTAAATAAACGGAGTTTTTCAAAAAATGACCTGGGTACTGCCAAACAAAAGATTAAAGAATTGCAACAAAGAGTGAATGAATTAAGGGGCCAGAATTTGACTATGGAAGAAGAAAA
>CAMLEX010000184.1 GCA_946479055.1 uncultured Bacteroidota bacterium
GCAATACGTTCGGCCACCAGCCGGGTTTAGTACCAAACCAACTATGTGGCGAATCACCAAAAAGTTCCGGTGAATAAAGAGGTGATAGATAAGATCCAAACGAATAGTGCTTACCCTGCAATGCGGCCCACGTTGCATAGATGACAAAAGCAGAGAGACAGACAAAGATGATCAGGGGACGTATCCACCAGGCATCCTTGCGGTTGGTGTGACCAAAACCAGGGTGTTTACCCATTAAGTTTATTTCGGCCATAAAACTGCTTAAGCTTTTAAGAATAAAATCTTAACACCAAACTTGTCAATGAAGGAGAGGTTTATTAAACCTCTTCTCTAAGATAATTCAAAAAAAGCAGAGTTACCGGGAGAAAAATCAAATTAGTTTCACGCAGAGTGCACGGAAAGAGCAGAGATTTTTCCTTGCGTCTACATACTCTTCGGTCTACGCGGGAATCAAATGGACCAATTACCAATCAGGATCGGAAATTGAAATTTTTGATCAATACCTCATGGAAAATGTACGGAGCACTCAGGTTTTTAATTAGCGACATTTAAATAAAATATTTATCCTTAATTCTATTCTTATTGAATGCTAAGCCAACTCCTCAATAATACGGACTGATCATCAAATACACCGCAACTCCTGTAATAGCTACGTAAAACCATACCGGCCAGGTAATGCGGGCCAGCTTTTTATGTTCCGGGTATTCGCCGATCAATGCACGATATGCAGTAAATAAAATAAAAGGAAGAATAAGACCGGCCAAAGGAATATGGGTGCCCAATATGATATAATAAATAATACGCAGCGATCCTGCACCTGCTTTTTCGGCTTCAGTTACTATTCCGTCATGATTGATATCGCCAAACCGGGTATCGCCAGCCAGCAAATGATGACTGATATAACTCAGCAAGAAAAGGATGGAAAGCACCATGGCTGTCAGCATCAATTTTTTATGCGTTTCATAATTTCTTTTCTTTACAACGATCAAAGCCAAAATCAATAATATGGCAACACAGGAATTGATCCATGCATTCAACAGGGCAAAAAGATGAATATCAAAACCAAGGTCAAGTTCAAGCTTTACCCTGCTCAATAACACTACTGCTGCAAAAACAATGATGGAGAATATAATGATCAGCACCGAAGCTTTGCGGTCATTTTTTTTCAAAACGGGACTCAGCATCTTTCTCTTTTTTTCGGATAATGAATAATAAAAGTCCAACTCCAACAATAGCGACCAGGAAAACAACGGCTATCAGCTCCAGCTTACCCGCCAGGAAAAATTTTCTGCCTGGGTCTTTTTCCATGGTGAGAAAAATAATATCATTGGACAGTTGCTGAAGCGATGCGGTATCGAGCCCATGATAATAACCTCTCACATGCCTGTTGCTATCGATCAGTACAAAATGATCGGTATGAATAAAATTGGTATCAACACCCTGCCCATCAACAAGACCAATTTTCATTTCGTTGATAGCCATATCATAGATGTCTTTCTTAGTACCGGTCAGTAACCACCATTGTTCAGGATTAACCTGGAAGCGGTCGGCCCATTGTTTCAAGCGTGGTACGGAATCCCGCTCAGGGTCTATACTGAACGAAAGAAAATGCAGGAAGTCAGGTGTTTTATCGCCTACCCGTTGCGAATTATTAATAGACTGTTGCAGATATCGCATATTAGTGGTAAGCCTTGGGCAGATAGTAGGACAGTGCGTAAAGAAAAAATCGGCTACCACTACTTTTCCTTTTAATCCTTCCCAGGAAACCGTATCGCCCTGTTGATTGATCAACGAAAAAGCGGGAAGTTTATGCCAGGCGGTGTCCGTAACTTTTTTTCCTTTTTCAGTTTTGGTGATAATGGAATCAGCCAGGTAATGGCGGGGCATAAGGATTGCCGAATCGCTGTATCCTTTTACAATAAAATAACAGATCAGTGGCACCACAACTGCAAGAAGAAGTGCGTATATAGCTTTCTTGTTCACAAACACATCATTTATCCGGTATGAGCACTAATATTCTTATAACAAAAAATCGCTGGTCTTTGATTTGCAAAAGGCAAAGACCAGCGATCAAAAAAAATAAAATTTCCTTTACTGTTTGCCGGGCTTTACTTCTTCAGGTGCTTTTTTCTCTGAATGATGTTCCTTCGGCATTGTCGTTTCTTTGAAATGCGGATCGTAAGTATTGCGCAGGTTTTTATACGAATTACCATCTACAATAAATGCTATAATGAACCAGATAAAAAGCATGAGCGGCACTACGATGGTCATGATCATATTTCTTATTTCATCACCTAAGTGCATAAAAACAGAAACGATATAATAGGCTTTCGCCAATGTCAGTATACATACTACTCCTTTAAACATCAGCACCAGCAAATGACTTGGGTCGGGTCCTTTATGAATAGTATAAATAGACAACCCTATTGCCAGCTCAATGACAGTGATCACGGAAAGAAGAATAGTAGTCTTTCTTACTTTCTTTCTAAACTCCTCATCGGATTGATGGGGATGATGGAAAGTAATTTCAGATGGCATAGCCGAAGAATGTTGATGCTCCATATCTAAAGAGTTCTAAAGTTTATAAGTTTAAAAGTTCACAGGTACTTCAGTCTGGCAATGACCTCAACCTATTAAATTAAATAAAAACACAAAAACACGAATACCCATACAAGGTCTACAAAGTGCCAGTACAACCCTGCTTTTTCTATCATCAGGTAATGTCCGCGTTTCTCAAATACATTCTTCTGTGTCATGATCAGCATGATCATATTGATGACAACGCCTGAGAATACGTGAAAACCGTGGAAGCCGGTAATGCCATAGAAATAACCACCGAAAGCAACAGGGCCGTTTTTGCGGACATGCAGTTCAGCAGTATTGATAATGCTGAGCAACTTGTCTTTGGGCATGCCCATTAACTGTTCATGTGCCAATGAATGATTTTGCTCATGCGCCAATAAGGCCAGGGAATGTTGCGATGAATTTTTTAACGCATTGGTCACTTCGTCTATTCCTGCCAGGTCACCCCAGGGATTTACTCTTGTTGTTTGACCTACCCACTGTATCTGCCCATCAATCAGGGTAGCATGTTCACCCGTAATAAGGTGATGCCATTCCCATGCCTGGCAACCCAGGAATGCAAGACCTCCTACGATGGTCCATGCCAGCCATTTTATTACACCTTGTTTATCGCCTTTATGTCCTGCATGTACGGCCAGCACCATTGTTACCGAACTGATGATCAGGATAAATGTCATTACACTTACAAAAGCCAGTGGCAGATTCATGTGACCGGAGCCGGGGAAAGCATTAAATACTACGTTGGGATCGGGCCAGAAATTCTGACTAAAACGGATAGATCCGTAAGAGATCAGGAAAGCCCCGAATGTAAAAGCATCACTCATCAAAAAATACCACATCATCAATTTTCCATATTCCAAGTTGAAGGGGCTTTTACCTCCACTCCACCATTTTGTCTGATGCGCTGTAGCTGTTGTCTCCATAATATTAAAGTTCCAAAGGTTTAAAAGTTTGACAAGTTGCAGAAGTCTTGTACCCCCGCAGATTATTCAAACTTTCCAAGTTCCTGTTTATAAAATTTACATTTATTATGAGTTCCGTGTCCGAAGTTCATCAACTGGTGAACTAATGAACCCGTAAACTTATTAACTTCTGATCACCCGATCACGATAAAAAATACCAGCAGGTAAATCCATAATATATCTACAAAATGCCAGTACGTGGCCGCCACTTCTACCGGTATTGAACTATACACTTTCATTTTTCCTAAAAATGCTTTGGCAAATAATACCGTTAATGCAACCACTCCGCCAATTACATGCAAAGCATGCAAACCAAAGATCACATACAAAAACTGCCCCGCACCTGAAACACCTTTAAATGTGATGTTCTGCCGTTCCCATAATTCTCTAAAGCCCAACCACTGCAATACAACAAATGCGATCCCGGCTAAAACAGTTAACCCTATCAACAACCGGTAGTTCTTCATTTCGCGTTGACGAAAAGCCCGCAAAGCCATTTGTATCAATAAACTGGATACTACAATCACAACTGTTGATACCCAAAAGATCTTCGGCATCTGAATATCTCTCCAGCCTATCAGGTTACTCTTCACAATGAAAGCACTTGTCAGCCCGGCAAACATCATCAGTATACTCGCAATCGCTACCCACAAAGTAAACTTGTGAGGATGTATCTTATTTTTTTGTGTACTCACTATATCTGCTGTCATAAAATCACAAATAATCTTTTACCCTATTTTGCTCATTAAAAGAGCCAGCAATACCACGGGCAAATACATATAACTTCCAAACATTATTCTTCTTGCCGAAGGCACATCCATTTTCTGATAAAGCTTTATGCATCGCATGATCATAAATACATTCGCTACCAATACCAACACTACACTTATTATTCCCTTTACATCATTATAACTACACATCCCGGTTAAATAAGGCAACAATGTAACCGGCAACAACAACAAAGAATAAATCACCGTTTGCAATGCCGTAAATTTTGTAGGCCCTTTATCAGCCGGCAACAATTTAAATCCTGCAGTAGAATAATCCGTGTGAGCCACCCAGGCTATCGCCCAAAAATGGGGAAACTGCCACAGAAATTGTATGCCGAAAAGAATCCAACCACCCATTGATAATTGTCCTTCACCCGCTGCCCAACCTATCAGGCAGGGTAAAGCTCCCGGCACAGCTCCAACTAACACGGCTATCGAACTTACTTTTTTTAGCGGCGTATAGATAAATGCATAAAGAAATAAGCTAAACGCTGCCAAACCTGCTACCAACCAGTTGAAATAATTTCCTAAAATAAAAACACCCAACGCCCCGGTAACGATAGCAAAAGCCCATCCATGTTCCGCACTCATCCTTCCTGAAGCTATCGGGCGTTTCCCGGTTCGTTTCATCATCGCATCGGTATCCTTTTCAACTACCTGGTTGATGGTATTCGCACTGCCTGTTACCAGCATCCCACCTGCAAAGAGCAAAAGTATCCTCCACCATTTATCTTCATACGCTTCAAATCCTTTTGTCAGCATAAAACTTATCACGCTGCTGAACACCACCATGATACTCAACGAAAGCTTGACTAATTGTAAATAATCTTTTATCCTTTTCATCACCCGCTTTCGCTATTTAAAACCGCATCTTCAAACATGCGGTATTTTTATGTTCCCAACGTCCGTATCACTACCGTCAACTGTTGCGTCGTACTCTTAATCCCCTCCTGCCGGTAGGTAGGGTTCTGTTCGCTTATTTTCTTATATGCCGCTCCTACGGAGCTCAACTTCTAACAATCAATTTTCTTTCTACCAACATGTCGTCACTAGGGACTTAGTCATCAAAATTGTTATTCAATTCAACTTTTATTGACCCTTTCAGGGTTCTTACCACCTCACCTCTTAATTTATTCATATTTAATCCGGTCGGGATTAGAGCAATTTCATTTTCACCTTTATCACATTTACCAATCTGATCCTTCCCACTAATCCCAAAAATCCAACAAATCCCAGTTCAGACAGACAATTAATGCTTACTCTCATTCGCCCCTATCGGTTCGGTCTGAGGTATAAATTCTCTGCCGTCTTTACTATAATCATACGGCCAGCGGTGCACTTCCGGAATTTCACCTTCCCAGTTACCATGTCCCGGATTGATTGGTGTTGTCCATTCCAATGTATTAGCTCCCCAAGGATTGGTAGTTGTTACTTTTCTTCCTTTGAAAATGGAGTAGAAGAAATTGAACACAAACATCAGTTGCACTGCAAATACTATGATGGAAACTATCGTAATCATTTTATCCAGGTCACCAAACTGGTTGAAAGAAAGCCAGGTGCTTTTATCCAGGTAACGTCTTGGTATACCTGCCAGTCCCTGGTAGTGCATTGGCCAGAAGATCAGGTAAGCACCTACTATTGTTACCCAAAAATGGATATAAGCCAATGTATTATTCAGGTAACGGCCGTACATCTTCGGAAACCAATGATAGATACCTGCAAACATGCCGAACATAGACGCTACACCCATCACAATGTGGAAGTGCGCCACTACAAACATGGTATCATGAAGATGAATATCAATGGTAGAGTTACCTAAGAAAATACCTGTTAAACCACCTGATATAAATAAGCTTACAAAACCAATAGAGAATAATGTTCCTGGTGTGAACCGGATATTTCCTCTCCATAAGGTAGTAAGCCAGTTAAATACTTTGATTGCTGATGGAACCGCAATCAACAATGTCAGCAATACAAACACGGATCCCAGGAAAGGATTCAAGCCGGTTACAAACATATGGTGCGCCCATACCAGGAAGGCAAGAATTGCAATAGCGAATAAAGAACCCAGCATCGCCATATAACCAAAGATGGGCTTGCGGGAATTCACCGAAAGAATTTCTGAAACCATTCCCATGGCCGGCAACAGAATGATATATACTTCAGGGTGGCCAAGGAACCAGAACAAATGCTGGTAAAGAATGGCGCTTCCACCTTCATTCGGCAATATTTCACCATTTACAACTATATCACTGAGGAAAAAGCTGGTACCAATGTTACGGTCAAACAACAGAAGGATGGCTCCTGAAAGTAATACCGGGAACGATAATACACCCAATACAGCGGTAAAGAATAAGGCCCACATAGGAAGAGGGAGACGGGTCATGCTCATTCCTTTTGTCCGCATATTTAATATAGTAGAAATATAATTCAGACCACCCATTAAAGACGATACAATAAACAACGCCATACTCACCAGCCATAGATCGGCTCCTATTTTAGAACCATCCCCTGCTTGCCTCAAGGCACTCAATGGTGGATACATTGTCCATCCACCACTGGCAGGTCCTGTTTGTGTAAACATGGATGAAAGCATTACCATACTGGCTAAAAAGAAGAACCAATAAGACAACATATTAAGAAACGGCGAAGCCATATCTCTTGCACCAACCTGTAGTGGAATAAGGAGATTGGCAAATGTTCCGCTAAGGCCTGCGGTTAATACAAAGAATACCAGTATGGTCCCGTGCATTGTTACCAACGCATAGTAAAATTCAGGCTTTATTGTTCCGCCCTGCGCCCAATGGCCAAAAAATGTTTCCAGTATCGGAAAAGATTGACCGGGATAGCCCAATTGTAAACGAAACAGCACAGAAAACAAGCCGCCCACAATAGCCCAGATCATACCTGTGATCAGAAATTGTTTGGCGATCATTTTATGATCCGTACTGAATACATACTTTGAAATAAATGATTGATGGTGATGTTCATGACCATCTCCATTGTGATGAACATCATGTCCGATGGCAACCTCAGGGTGTATATGCAATGCTTCGCTCATAATCTTTTATTTGTTGGCAACTCGTGTTGCCTGTTATTGTAATAACTATCTGCTCTCACTGTCCGCTCATAGCAACCGGTGCCGCTACAGCAGGTTTAGTGGTATCTGCTTTTTGAATTGAAGGATCTTTGTCAGGAAAAGCAGCAAAATATTTTGGTTTTTTAGAAAGTATCCACGCATCATACTCTTCCTGTGGTTCAACAATGATCTCGCCTCTCATCGTATAGTGGCCTCTTCCGCACATCTGGTCGCAGGAAATCTCAAACATAAATGCCGGATTGCTGGTTTCTTCCTTCATCTGCTTAGTGGTTTTTGTAGGTGTAAACCACATAGTAGTCGGTGTTCCTGGCACAGCATCCATTTTCAGACGGAAGTGGGGAAGTCCCACATCATGAATAACATCTTTTGCACCTATTACCAGTTTAACCGGCTTATTAACTACCAGATGCATAGGCTCACCACTTATAAAAATATCATCATGATTTGCCGGATCATCCCACAGTTGGCCTAACGGATTATTAGCAGCGTCATCTATGTTTTTGTAATATTTTTTACCGAGGATCTTATCTTTTCCCGGGTAGCGGTATTCCCATTTAAACTGGCTACCTGTTATTTCTACTACCATTGCATCTTTAGGTGCTTCCCCGGTTATTTTAAACCAATAGAAAATACCAAAGCCTACCAGTACTGTCAATGCAATTGCCGGGATAACTGTCCAGATCAATTCCAGTTTATTATTATGCGGATAGTAATAAGCTTTGCGTGTATCAGACTCCTGGTATTTGTAAGAAAACCAGAACAATATTATTTGTGTAATAAAAAATACGATTCCGGTAATGGCAATAGTGATATAGAGCATATTATCGATATGCACACCATGATCAGATGCTGGGTCG
>CAMLEX010000185.1 GCA_946479055.1 uncultured Bacteroidota bacterium
AATGACATCGAATTTACCGGCAATGGCTTTGCTGATCAACCCTTCGGCATCATTGGCTTCTTCAATAATTGCTGAAGGATACCTTTCCAACAAAATCTGACGCAGGCCCCTGCGGATGACCGCATGATCATCGCCAATTAATATACGAACCATAAGAACAGATTTAAACGTGCTCCAATCTTTATTTTACAGTCGTAACAAGGGGTACAGTAACAACAACCGTGGTACCTATACCCGGCGCACTGTTTACTATTACAGTTCCGCCAATGATATAGGCTCTTTCCCGCATACCCAGCAGGCCCAGCGATTTTTGTGTTTTATTAGTGTCAAATCCTTTACCGTCATCGGTAATGGTTAATAACAAATGATCCGGGAAACAGTCAAGGATAGTGGTCACGTTCTTTGCCTCCGCATGGCGGGCCACATTGGTTAATACTTCCTGGTAAATGCGGAACAACCCAATGGTAATATCGTTGTTGATGATCAATTCAACTTCCGGATGGCGGAACTGAACAGTAATACCGGAACGTTTGGAAAATTCAATGCCATGCCAATCCAGCGCTTGTATCAACCCGAAATCATCCAATATACTTGGCCGCAGGTCGGAAGCTACTTTGCGAACGGCACGCACTGCTTCATCCAGCATACCAGACATTTCTTTCAGCTTATCATTCACCTCAGCCATATCCGTTTTTTCATTGCATTTTTTTTGCAACCAGGAAACATCCATTTTTAACCCGGTTAATTGCTGGCCAAGCTGATCATGCACTTCCCTTGCTATGCGGGCTTGTTCTTCTTCCCGTATTCTTTCCAGGTGAGCCGAAACGCTGTGCAGCTCTTCGTTGAGTTGTTTTAAGGCTGTTTCGGATTGCTTGCTGGAGGATATATCAAGCCCTGCACCAATCAGGCAATCTTTATTTTCAAAGCTCACAGCCGTACAGGTAAAATAAAAGGGAATTTTTTTCTCGTCTTTTGTTACCAGCAGCGATTCCATTTCGCCATACCCATTGGCAAAACTTTTTTCCATGTATTCATGAAAATTTTCTTTATCGTCGCCGGTAAAGAAATATTCGATGCTCATCATGCTGATTGCTGAAGCAGGATACCCGGAAATGCGCTCAAGATTTTTATTCCAGCGAAGGAATTGGCCGTTCCTGTCGCATAAATAAAAAATACCCGGTAAGCTGTTAATAATAGAAAGAGAAAGTTCTTTTTCTTTCTCCATTTCTTTTACTGCTATTTCTTTTTCAAATTGTATTCTTTTTTTGGCAATTGCATTGGTAACAGCAGCAGGTAAACGGGTGAGGTTTGTCTTCAGAATATAATCATCGGCTCCCTGCTGAATGATATTAACGGCAAATTCTTCAGACACTGTTCCTGTTACTAATATAAAAGCAACATGTGGATTAGTGGCCCTGATCAGTTTCAGCGCTTCCATTGAACTATACTGGGGCAAAGCATTATCGGCAAGTACAGCATGGTAGTGATTTCCATGCATTGCTTCAAGGAATTCTTTTTCATCGCTGGCCACTACGGCGTTGAATTGCATGCCGGAACGCTGCAGCAGGCGCTGTATCAGCTCGGCATCCGTAGGATCATCCTCCAGCAAAAGCAATTTTAAAGGCATATTCATAGTATAAGTTTTCGCGTCTATTTTCAGGAGTTTGGACTTTGGTTCAGAATAAACCAATAAAAACCCAGATCGGCTATCGCAGTGGTAAAGGATTCAAAATTCACTGGCTTTACGATATAACTGTTTACACCCAGCTTATAGCTTTCAATCACATCTTTTTCCTCCTGCGATGAAGTGAGGACTACAACCGGAATCAACCTGGTCCGTTCATCCGCTTTTAATTGCCGGAGTATTTCAAGCCCATCAACTTTAGGCAACTTTAGATCCAGAATAATAAGTTTAGGATAAGGTGAATTTTCCCGGCCGGAATGAATGCCTTGGGAAAAAATAAAATCCAGGGCTTCCGCACCATCGTCGATATGCTTTAGTGTATTGGCAAGATTATGTTTTTTCAGGCTTCTGATGGTCAGTTCCGCTTCGTGATGATTATCCTCTATAAAAAGAATCTCGATCTGGTGATAGTCTGTCATGGTTATTTATTTGATTGTATAAATGTTTGACGGGAGGAAGGCAGGCTGAAAAAGAAGCTGGCACCCTTACCTACTTCCGCTTCGGCCCATACCCGTCCTCCATGCCGGGTGATTATCCGTTGCACTAATGCAAGCCCCACTCCTGTTCCTTCAAACTCCGTCATTTTATGCAGGCGTTGAAATACGCCAAATAATTTATCAGCATATTTCATATTAAATCCAACGCCATTATCTTGTATGCTATATATAATTTCATTACCAGTATGCCGGGAGCTTATTTTAATGGAAGGCTGATCTTTTTCGGCTGAAAATTTTATAGCATTGGATATAAGATTGATCCACACCTGTCGGATAAGACTACTGTCAGCGTCTGCTTGTTCCAGCTTGTCAATTTGTATGTCGTACTGTTTTGTTTTCAAAGCAACCTGCTCTGCCATTACCGAATCTACCAACTGGTTCATATCAATATGATAACTAGTTAATTCTTTTCTTCCCAGCCTGGAAAGATTGAGCAGATCGTCAATCAACCGGCCCATCTTACGGACATTTGCCGTGACTATTCCGAGTAACCTGTTTCCTTCCTCATCCAGGATTTTACCATAATCGCTCACTATTATTTCTGTATAACCATCAATAATACGAAGCGGGGCACGCAGGTCATGAGACACAGAGTAAGAGAATGCTTCCAATTCTTTATTAGCTTTTTCAAGCTCGCTGGTTTGTTTCTGCAATTCAGCTTCGGTCAATTTGAGAGCTGAGATATCTCTGCCTTCCGCTACTATATAATCAACTTCTCCATCCATTCCCATTATGGGAATTAAACTAAAATTGATGGGGAGCACCTGTCCGAACACGAAAATATTTTCATCATAATTAACGGCAATGCCTGAACAGACTTTTTTAAAAGCATCACATACGCGGGAATGTACTTCTGCATTATAAGTCCACCAGTTTCCTTCCAGGAAATTTGTTTTCAGTAATTCTTCCATCGATAACCCGGTTGCCAGCATTGCAGGTTTATTTACCATCAGTAGTCTTCCCTCCCTGGTAACTTTTGCACAAAGGGTGGACATACTATCAATAAAATCCTGGATATCCTGTTTCTGTTTTTGAATGATAGCTTCATTATTCTTGCGACGGGTAATATCACGAATAGCTGCGGATACCAACACCCCGTCAGGAGTTTCAAGCGGAGAAAGGCTGATCTCAACCGGGAACTTTGTCCCGTCTTTACGAACTGCATACAATTCAAGACCCGCTCCCATTGATCTTACTTTGGGTTGTTGGTAGTAATCTGCACTGTGCTCTTTATAATTATCTTTTATATCCTCCGGCACCAGCAGCTCTACAGGCTTACCAGTTAGTTCTTCTTTTTTATATCCAAACAATAATTCCGTCTGACGATTAACCAGGATGATGTTTCCCTGCTTATCGGCAATGATCATGGCATCCGGAGCTGATTCAAGAAGGCCCCTGAATTTTTCTTCTGCCTGTTTTCTTTCCGTAACATCTATCATAGCCGTAAGAAAGCAATCTCTTCCATTGATATTGACAGCATGAGCGGAAGTGGACACCCATTTAATCCCGCTGTTCCTGGCCCGAACTTCAATTGGTATATCTTTTACAAAACCATTTCCTTTAATGCCTTCTATTATTGCCGTTCTGTGTTCGGGATGGGGAATTAAATGTAGATCCAAAGAAGTTTTTCCGGTAATTTCCTCCTTGGGGAATCCACAGAACTCGGCAAAGCTGTCATTGACTTCAATGTATTTGCCGGAGACTGCATCTGTAATAGTATTCATTACCGGACTCTGATAAAAAATAGTGGAAAACATTTTCCGGCTGGCTTCCAATTTTGCTTCCGTCTTTTTCCGGTCTGTTATATCGCGTACAAAACCAATAAAAAGATAACTGCCATTGACCTTAGTGGGAGATATGCTCAGGGAAACATCAAACTCAATATTATTTTTATTGATAGCCTGTATTTCTATTGCTTCACCAAGCACCGGCCCTTCGCCTGTTTTCAGAAAATGTTTTAATCCTGCTTTATGTGCTTCACGGTAGCGGAAAGGAATTATAGTTTCACTCAAGGGCTTATTCATCACTTCATCCGCCTTCCACCCAAAAAGAGTCTCTGCTTTGGAGTTCCATTTGATGATAAGACCATCCTGATCCATCACGATTACCGCATCGGGAGCGGCATTAAAAATAGTTTGCACCTGCTCTTCGCTTTCACGGCTTTGCTGTTCCGCTTTTTTTCGTTGCTCTATTTCAGCTTCTAACTCTTTTTCCGATTTTAATGAAAAGGCAACAGGGAGAAGTTTTACCAGGTAAAAAACCGTGGTCCAGCTAAGCACCCCGGTTATCAAACGTACCAGGGCATTAAGACGATAAGCCGGAATCCAAAACGATACAGCATCAAAAAAATGAGTGGCACCGCAAGCCAGTATAAATGCAGCGAATAAGAAATATAATCGTACAAACCTTATCTCCGGTCTTTTTGAAATATATCTGATAATAACGATTGGGATGGTGAAATAAGCGGACCATATTAACAGATCGCTGATAATGTAAAGCCATCCGTGAAATTCAGTCCATCGGCCGCAATGCCATCGTGGCGGCCAATCTGAGCTGTCGAGAAGTTTTTTAAAAAACTCTATTATCTGGTTCATACATTTTTGCTTAATTGAATCTGAACTAGAATAAGATAAATTCCGGTTCAGATTCAAACAACGTTGAAAATTTACGCCAACCGGCGGTTGATCGGTTGATGGAATGAAGGATTAAAGAATAAAAGCCTTCCTGCTTCAGATAAAAGCATTATCGGTTTACATAGGATTTTTGAAAAAACGACTAATCAGGCTTTTTCTTTCACAACTGAGTAGCAAATAAAACCCGGGTTTCGCTGGTACTGTAATAAAGTTCGGCAAAAATTATAACGCTAAACAATAAATAAATTTTGAATGCAACAGAATAAGTATTTACTATTAGTTTAAAGAATAATTGTAGCCAAAGTTTATTTATTCCTTAATATGTTTTATTTGCGATTGCTAGACTGCTCCGAAATCAGGCGTAGGAAGTTTATTCAGTTGTCCACAACGGATCTTTGGCCAGTACATGAATGAGTACATTATAGCTGCTGAATTGTAAACAGTCTTTATTAGGATGACGATGATTTCAAATATCGTTTATCGTAAAAACAACCCGCTGTTAGTACAGGAATCAAATGGGTGCATTCCAGATTTTCATATACCTAAACCCACCCCATTGATATCCCCTTTTGCAAATCGCCTGACCCTTCCGGAGAAGGGCAGGCAAAGTTCGCTAATTGTAAATGCTAAGAATTCGATTCAGCGAAAATTTTATACGAAAGAATATATTGTTGCTATTTCAAAATAGAAGCAATTGAAAACAATAAGATCATCATTCATCTTTTCGCATTCCCATCAGCCGGAATTACCGGGACCAGGTGATCGACAAAGTGGGCAATGACAGGCTTTGAGAAAAATGAAGTATGCCTTCATAAATTATTCATATCATCTTAGTTCAGTCACTGGTGCCGCATCCATATCGGTATATACCAGGTTTTCACCAGCCATTCCCCAGATAAATCCATAGTTGCTGGTGCCGCATCCAAAATGAGTGCTCCAGGGAGGAGAAACTACTGCTTCATGATTAGCCATAGCAATATGGCTGGTTTGTTGTGGCTCTCCCATAAAATGAAATATCCTGTGCTGTTCAGCTACATCAAAATAAAAATATACTTCCATTCGTCTTGTATGGGTATGTGGTGGAATAGAATTCCAAACACTACCGGGATCCAGCACGGTTAAGCCCATTACCAATTGACAACTCCGGATGCCGTCCAAATGAATGTATTTGTAAACAGTTCTTTTATTAGATGTTTCAACAGCTCCTAATTCTACCGGCGCCGCCTGTTCCTTGGTATATTTTGCATTCGGATATTCTTTGTGTGCCGGAGCAGATAATAAATAATATACAGCAGGCTCAGCAGGCTGATGGCTTGAAAAACTTACTTCTCTTATTCCTTTTCCTATATAAACACAATCCAATTTATTGAGATGGAAAACTTCTCCATCAGCTGTTGCCGTTCCTGCGCCGCCGATATTGATGATGCCCAGTTCTCTTCTTTCTAAAAAATAATCAGCTTTCAATTCAGGATGATTGGGTAAGCTTAATGATTTGTTTACCGGCTTTGCACCACCGATGATCACCCTGTCATAATGCGTATACACTAATTGTACGGTATCATCCTGCATTAAAGAAGATACCAAAAAATTCTCCCGTAGTTGTTCTGTATTGAACTGTTTAGTTTCATTGGGGCTTATTGCAAATCTTATATTCATATTTAATTTATTACTGAGTTTTAGAATGAGAAGGTATTTGTTCGTTCTATTTAATAATTACAGGGTATTTTACAAAAACTGCTTGCTTGCCCAGAAATTCACGAAATGCGGTTTCCGAATTAAACTGATCACTGCTTTTTTCCCAACCTGCATAAAACCGGAATGTGACAGGTTTATCTTTATTAATAGTAGCAGCAATGATATACGTATTCTGAATGTCTGTTCCCTCGTTAGCCGTAATACCGAAGGCATTGAAAAATTCCTTTTTCATAATGAGGCCCATCCCCAATTTGTCATTGTTCTCTGTTTGTGTATCGTAGGTATAAAGAATTTTACAATCCGCTGTATCCAGTTGATAAGATTGCTTGTTATGCAGGTTCACAATACCTGTTACTAATTCAGAGTTGACTGGTGCACCTGTCACCATCACTTTACTTTCATAAAAATATTGGCCGCCACAGATACTGATCTCTTCGGTTAAAGAAACAGAGCTGCTATTATCCAACACTTTCCACCCGGGGTAATGTAAACGAAAAATGGCTCGTACAGGTCCGTCTGCAATTTTTTCATAGATAACTTTTCCCATATTCATACCGCCCAATCTTACCAGGGTATCCCTACCATTATTAAGTGGTATCGATAATGCCAGAGATCCGGCACCCAGCGATTTGCCCACTTTTAAAATATCCATTCCCCATTCAGCTTGTTTGTGATAATTATTAGCCGTGTCCAATCCTACTTCGTCCAACACCATACGAGATGTTGTCTTTCCCCAGATGTCCTTTCCATTGCGTACGTCAAAATAAAGCCGGAAGCCAACTTTATCATTTTCCCAGGCAGGGCCTTCTGTCAAAAATGGCGGTAATGGTTGTTTAGTAAAATCAGTAGCCGCCTGGCCTGGTGGGATAGAATCTTTTACAAGATCATCGTCAAAACTATTATCAGCATTTTTTCTTTTATGTCTTGCATGAGCTTTTACTACCGCCTTAATAGTAACAGGTGCGTCGGCGACAGCAATAGAAAAACTAATTTCTTCTTTTGGTTTCAATGAATATAAAAATGCGGCTTCATCCCAGTTACCATCTTTATCCAGATCATCATACTGCAGCACTACAGGCTTATTATCTTTTGTATTTAATACAGCATACTTTCCTAAAGGAATTTTTCCGATCTTTTCCTCCAGCACCGACCGCTTTACTACGATCAATTCATCGAGCCGCTCTATTTCTAGCGGATTCGTAACGGTTAATTGGTCCTCATGATCAGCAGCACACGATGCCATTAAAGAAACGGATATCAAAATGATTGTATTAAATAACAGGTTACGCTTCATGTGTTAATTTTTATTGCTTTTTGGTCACATGTAATTCGCCATAAAAATTTTCATCGCGGTCTATATAAATTGCTCGAAAATTTTTATGCCTCATTTCATTATTTATTATTTTGCTTAATGATATAAAAACTTTGTTCAACAGGTTCAGCTGATTGTATTTTATCCCCTGTACTTCTTCCATACTGCCATGCCACTACCGTGACTTTAACTGGGTATTTACTGCGTAATGGCATTTTTGTAAACTCCAGCCTATTGGCTCTTATCTCAGCCGGGCCTTCTTTTACGTAGTAATAAACGCGGAGACCTGCAGACGAAGTGGCTGCAAGCGTGATTGATTTCACCCCTTGTTTTATATTTTCAATTTTTTGAAAAATTACTCTTTGTTCTGCTCCTTCTTTATTTACCAAAGGGAAAGGCATGGCCAATTGTTGGACAGCACTTTTATAGGTATCATCTCCTTTAT
>CAMLEX010000186.1 GCA_946479055.1 uncultured Bacteroidota bacterium
AATCAGTTATTTATCATCCCGGTCATAGCAATGATGATAAGGCAGCGTTGGATATTATTAAGCGACTCGGAGCTTTAACAGAAATTAATACCGGAGAATTAATTGTGAATAGCCGTGGGATTTATCCCACGGAGCAAGAAGTTAATTGCGACGAAAGCGGATTAAGTATAAGAATGTTCACCCCGATCATTGCATTAGCCGATAAAGAAATTACGATCAATGGGGAAGGAAGTTTGTTAGATCGCCCCATGGATTTTTTTGATGAAGTATTGCCACAATTAAATGTAAAAGTTAAGAGTCAAAATGGGAAATTGCCATTGATCGTACAAGGTCCATTGCAACCAAAAAATATAGAAATAGATGGTTCACTAAGTTCTCAATTTTTAACCGGCTTATTGATGGCTTATGCTGCCGCCGATGCAAAAGATGTTTCGATCAGGGTCAATAACCTGGCAAGCAAACCTTACATCGGTCTTACCCTGGACGTAATGAGAAGGTTTGGATTGAAGCTTCCTGAAAACAAAAACTATGAGGAATTCTATTTCTCAGAAGAAACTCATTACTCATCACTCATTACTCATGAATACGATGTAGAGGGCGACTGGAGCGGCGGTGCATTTTTATTGGTTGCCGGAGCAATCGCAGGCCCTATCACCCTAAGAGGTTTGGATATGATGTCAACACAGGCTGACAAGGCGATCATGAAGGCTTTGAGTGATGCAAACGCGGGTTTTGCCATTGAAGCAAAGGGAATAAAACTGCATCCAACTGAAATAAAGGCTTTTGATTTTGATGCAACGGATTGTCCAGACCTGTTTCCACCTTTGGTTGCTCTAGCTGCTTATTGTAAGGGAGCCACAAGTATAAAAGGCGTGAGCCGCTTAACACATAAGGAAAGTAACAGGGCATTGACATTGCAGGAAGAGTTTGGTAAAATGGGAGTAAAAATTGAATTGAAAGATGATGTGATGATCATTCATGGTGGTAACATAGTAAGAGTCGCGAGGGTTCACTCAAGACATGATCATCGTATAGCGATGGCTTGTGCTGTAGCAGCATTAAAAGCAGAAGGCGAAGTGATCATTGACGAGGCCGAGGCAATAAAAAAATCATATCCCGACTTTTATCGTGATCTGAAATCATTGGGAGCATCATTATCTTTACCTATCCAACTTATTAACTAATCAACTTACAAGTTTTGAATTCATTTGGCCGCATATTCCGTGTACATATTTTTGGAGAATCGCATGGTGAGTCCGTGGGCATTGTTATTGATGGCTGCCCTGCAGGATTAGTATTATCTGCAGATGATCTGTTGCCCGATCTGGAAAGAAGAAAAGGTGGCAAACAAAAAGGTACAACTCCAAGACAGGAAGCGGATTTTCCTTTTTTTAAAAGCGGGTTGTTTAATGGAAAGACAACCGGTGCGCCGATCACTATACTATTTGAAAATAGTAATACAAGAAGTTCGGACTACGAAAAACAACGAAGCTTTCCAAGGCCTGGCCATGCTGATTGGGTGGCCCATCGAAAATTTGGAGGTAATGAAGATTATCGGGGTGGTGGGCATTTCAGCGCAAGATTAACAACTGGATTGGTTGCAGCGGGAGCTATTGCTAAGAAGTTGATGGGTGGGGTGAATATAATCTCTGCCGTTACAGAAATTGGCGGCGAATCTGATTTAGAAAAAGGTCTGCAAAATGCTATTGATGCAAAAGATTCTGTAGGTGGCATAGTCGAATGTAGAGTGAGTGGATTACCAGTTGGCCTGGGTGAACCATTTTTTGATTCTGTTGAATCGCAGATTGCACATATTGCATTTGCTATTCCTGCTGTAAAAGGTATCGAATTTGGAAGCGGTTTTGCCGCAGCTAAAATGTTTGGTTCGCAGCATAACGATGCTATTGAGAATATGGAAGGTAAAACGAGAACCAATCATGCGGGTGGTATTGTGGGTGGTATCAGCAATGGAAATGAATTGGTATTCCGGATTGCTATCAAACCGACAGCGTCTACACCCAAACAGCAAAACAGTTTAAACTGGGACACCGGCAAAGTGGAAGATTTTTCCATTAAAGGCCGCCATGATCTGTGTGTAGCTTTACGGGCTCCTGTGATATTGGAAGCTACAACTGCGATTGCTTTATTTGATTTGTTTTTGGTTGAACAGAATAGTAAAAGAGTTATATCTTAAAGAAAGGAACTAACGATTATGCCAATCATTTACCATGTCACTACCGCTGCTGAATGGAATGCAGCAAAGCAAAAAGGATTTTATGAAGCTGCTTCGTTGAAAGAAGAAGGGTTTATTCATTGCTCACAGGAACACCAGGTAGCCGATATCCTGGAAAGATATTTTGCAGATAAAACCGGGTTTGTAAAATTAGTTATTGATACAGATAAGCTCACCAGCAGGTTTGTGTTTGACTGGTCAACATCCATCCGTGATACGTTTCCTCATGTTTATGGCCCGCTTAATGTAGATGCTGTAATAGATGTAATTGCTATTTAATAAAAATTATGCATCAATATCTTGTCAACGCTTCAATACAAATATTGCCTGTTGTGCAGGATAAACACCCCTATGAATGGGTTGATGAAGCTATTGCTGTTATACAGCAATCCGGCATAAGGCATGAAGTAGGACCTTTTACTACTACACTGGAAGGCACTTACCAGGAAGTCATGAATGTGATCCATGCAGTGAATGAATACCTGGTGGCAAAAGGCTGTAACGAATGGATCAGTAATATACAACTGCAGATAAGAAGTAACAGTAATATTACCGGGGACGAAAAAACCGAAAAATTCCGTTGAGCAATTTGCGGGTTTTTTTTCAAAGACAAATACAAATATCTAAACCGGTCCCATTAGCTATTAGTAATATTCCTAATCAGTTTCTGCAGCGAACGCATTTTTCCCATTACCTTTTGTACAACTTTACCTGGTTTCATCGTACAGTTTCTAAAGACAGGGAATATTAAAAAAATAACAAAAGCGAAAAGAAGAATGCAGAAATGATTGCTTAATTTGTTGTTTATACCGTTTTAGTACAGGAAAAGAAATTAATGTAAAAACGGGAATCACCAATTCAGCTTTCATTAACTATGAGTAGAAAAGTTTTTTTGTACCCATTTGTTTTTTCTCTCTTTCTGTTTTGCATTTTTACTGCGTGCAACGATGCTAAACAACCTCCTAAAATTGATATAGCAAAAACGCCGGAAGAACTGGATATAAAAGCTACTGATATTATCCGGGCTTCACTTGAATTTGCAGATGCCAATGAAGGAAAGATCGATGATTCAATTCGGTTGGCGTACACAAACCAGGTACAACTAATTTATGAGAAGAATCAGTTTGCTACAATGTGGAGTAGCAAAGAACAATGGAAACCGCTGGCAGATTCGTTATTACATTTTATAAGCGCCGTTAAGTTGTATGGATTATTTCCCGATGATTATCATTTCTCCTTATTAGATTCACTGAAAAAAAGATTTTTAAAAGATACACTTGCAACAACTGATCGCAGGGATGCTGTGCAATGGGCAAAAGCGGACCTGATGTTGACGGACGGATTTTTGCATATCATAAAAGATCTGAAATTGGGCCGCTTGCCACAGGATAGCATGACGCAGCGAAAAGATTCTGTTTTGGCAGACAGTTTTTATCTGCAAAAATTTGAAGAAGTACAACAAAAAGGATCAGTAACAGAAACTCTCGAATCAGTAGAACCTACACACCAGGGATACAAAGCTTTGAAGGCCGGTATCAGGCCATTTTTAGACAGTGCTGATAATCGTGTGTATACTACTGTGCCCTCACCTAAAAAAGATTCTGTTGCCTTCCCTCTGGCATTACAGCGCCGATTATATGAAGGAGGATTTATTGCTTATGATAGTGTGCGGGCCGATTCAACAGAATTAGCCATAGCAGTAAAAAAATTTCAGCTTAGTAAAAAAATAACAGTTGATGGTAGAGCAGGTGAAGAAACTATCCGGCTACTAAATGAATCCGACAGGGATAAATTTGTCCGTATTGCCATCACTCTTGACCGGTACAAAATGCTGCCGGAAAAAATGCCATCACGATATGTATGGGTAAATTTGCCTGGCTATAAAATGAACCTGGTGGAAGAGGATTCCGTACTGTTATCTTCAAAGATAATTTGCGGTAAAAATATTACTCGAACTCCTTTGCTCACAAGCGCCATATCCGATATGATCACATACCCCCAATGGACGATACCTAATAGCATTATTGTAAAAGAAATATTGCCCGCTTTAAAAAAAGATACAAACTATCTTGCCCGCAAAGGTTATAGCCTGATCGATAGCAAAGGAGATGAAATTAATCCAGGTAGTGTGGATTGGTCAAAGTATAATAAAGGCATTCCATACAAAGTTGTGCAGGGAAGTGGTGATGAGAATGCATTGGGTATTTTGAAGTTTAATTTTCCTAATAAGTATGCTGTTTACCTGCACGACACCAATCAGCGTTATCTTTTCAGCAGAGCTATGCGATCACTAAGCCATGGCTGCGTTCGGGTACAGGAATGGGAAGAACTGGCGTATTATATCATTCGCTACGATTATAAGGATAAGTTTACTGAAGAGGCTTTTGCAGCCGAAGATTCAATTGCCACCTGGCTCGAACGGAAAGAAAAACATACGATTCCCGTACGAAAAAGATTACCTCTGTATATCCGGTATTTTACCTGCGAGAGTGAAAATGGAAAGCTTTTGTTCTACGATGATATTTATGGATATGACAAAGCTCTTCGTGAAAAAATTTTCGCAGAAAAATAAAATATTTACTCAACAGTATTTTGTTATTGAATGACAGATCAGCGGTTGTTTTGATGCATAATTTTTATATCCTTTTAAGCGACCAATACAATGAAAATAGGGGTAATAATTTATTTCACGATATTGAACATACCCGCTATTTTTGTTCAGTTTAAAAACAAAGCCTATTGCTTATGAAGAAGATCTTAGCCATTCTGTTTACATTATATTTAATGGTTCCTGAGTGCATTGCTCAGGACGATGAAATAAGACCTGCAGCTATTGGTGTTAGTTTTATCCTGAATGATTTTACTACTGCAGATCGTATTCGTAGTGGATCCCTATCCAGAGTTTTTGCAAATAAACAGTGGACGAAGTTAAAAGAGATGGCTCCGGGTATTGGCGTTAGTTATTTTAAAGGCTTGAGAAAACATATAGATTTTGCAGGCACACTTGCCGGTTCATTTGTAAATTACCCACTTCTTGATCGTCCTGCTTCTTCGGGTGAAAAATTTTTGTTAGAAGCCGATGCATCATTGAATCTAAAAATGGTATCTGAGAAATATTGGGTACAACCTTATCTAATAGCTGGTGTTGGTGCGCAGATGTATGGGGGTACTTATTTTGGAGCTTTTATTCCTACCGGCGTTGGTATGAAAGTTAATCTTTTTGATGATGCGCATTTTTTTGTTAACAGTCAATACAGGATACCTGTTACAAAAGAAACGGTAAACTATCATTTCTTCAACCAGGTTGGGATAGCCGGTAGAATAGGAACTAAGAAAGAACCTGAATTGAAACCACTTCCTCCAACTCCTCCGGCGGATACGGATAAAGATGGTATTATTGATAGCCTGGATAAATGCCCTGCTGTACCAGGTATCGCTAAATATGATGGATGCCCTATTCCTGATATTGATAAGGATGGTCTAAATGATGATGAAGATAAATGTCCTGATGTAGCAGGCTTGGCCCGTTACCAGGGATGTCCTGTACCTGATATTGACAAAGATGGAATAAATGATGAAGAAGACAAGTGCCCAACAGAAGCCGGCCCCGTCGGTAACCAGGGTTGTCCGTTTGTTGATACTGATGGCGATGGTGTTCCTGATCCCGATGATAAATGTCCTGCTGTAGCCGGGCCAAAGGAAAATCAAGGATGTCCTGAGATCAAAGAAGAAGTAGTGAAAAAAATTAACTATGCAGCTCAGAATATTTATTTCGCTACCGGCAAAGCCACTTTACTCAGCAAATCTTTCAAAGGACTGAATGAAGTTGCCCAGGTATTGAAAGATGACGCAGGATTGAAACTGACTATCGATGGTCATACTGATAATACAGGCGCTGATAATCTCAATCAGAAATTGAGTGAAAACCGTGCGGCTGCAGTAAAAGCATACCTGGTTAAAAAAGGTATTGATGAAAGCCGGCTTGTATCTGCGGGTTATGGTGAAGCACAACCCGTTGCTGATAATAAAACTGCTGCTGGCCGTCAGAAAAATCGCAGAGTTGAATTAAAGTTGAATTATTTCTAAACGATATTTCTAACTAATAAAAAAGACTGTCTCAAAAAGGCAGTCTTTTTTTTCAGATGATTCGCCAGTAATCAAACCAGGTATCAGGTAACCAGCGTCACTCCACTATAAACCATTTTCCTTCATCATCTTTTGTATAGGTAAAACCATTGCTCATCAGGTATACATCACGGTCGTATTTTCGGTTGAAGTAATTTACTTTTTTCTATACCCTGATACCATTGTTTTCACCGGTAAGATAGATCAGTAAAGCTGAAAGCGAAGGACCAACATCATGCAGCCATTGCTCCTCACTCTCTCTGACAAACGCCTGGCTCATTTTAGTAATTTTAAAAAATTATAAATAGATTATTCATCATCCTGTACTCGTTCGGTTGCTTCAAAAGCATTGGCAGAACCATCTGATTCTTCTTCTCCTGTTTCAGTAGCGGACGGTTTAGTTTTCTTTTTTGAACGAGGGTTAATTATTTTTTCTCCGTCCTTGCTTTCAACAGCTGCTACTTTTTTTTCCAGCTTCGTTTTAGGGTTTATTATCTCTTCTTTTGCAGGAGCATGAGGATAACCAGTAAAGTCCTGGTTGGTATGTTTGTCAGGGTTATTGTTTTCGTCAACCATTTTAAGGCCGGCTTTTCTATCAGCTTTCCGTTGCAGATAGTTACGAAGTCTTTTATTTTTCATATAGCCTTTACACAAACTATATATAATTGTGTGCCAAAATAGACTTGTTCTCCAACGCAAATTCTACTGCCGCTGATGAGTGTATTTTTGTTGTATCAAAAACCGGGACAGAGCAATCTTCCTGCTTAATTAACAAGGGTATTTCAGTGCAACCTAATATGATACCTTCTGCGCCCTGCCTGATGAGTTTGGAAATGATATCAAGAAATTTTTCTTTCGTGGCGGGTAAAAAAATCCCCTTTCCCATGTCTGTATAAATAGCGGTATTGATAAATTCAATCTCCTGTTCTCCGGGTATAATGGTTGTAATGCCTTGCGCTGCTAATTTATCTTTATAAAAATCCAATTGCATGGTATATTTTGTTCCCAGCAGTGCCACTTTTTTTAATTGCTGTTTTTTTATTTGGATTGCAGTTACTTCAGCAATATGAATGACAGGAATATTTATCATTTGCTGTATCTCACCGGCTATTTTATGCATAGTATTGGCTCCGATAAGAATACAATCAGCTCCGGCCTGTTCTAATTTTTGAGCAATAGCACTTATCATTTTTGCGATCTCATCCCAACGGTCTTCTTCAGTCAGCGTTTTTATTTCTCCGAAATTCACTGAATACATAATGATCTTTCCCGCATGTACACCACCTAACCGTTCATTCACCATTTCATTCAGCATACGATAGTATTCTATTGAAGAAAGCCAGCTTAAACCCCCGATAAGACCTATTGTTTTCATAATTGCGTTATTTAAGTAAAGATAAATGAATGGCTCAATTGCCAGATTCCGGGTTTTTGAGAAATAAATTTCAGAAATAAAATAACACGTTTATTTTGCCGCATGTACAGCAAACAGGAAGCATCGTTGGTACGGAAAAAATTCTGGACACAGTTTGGTCAATACATGCGGCCCTTGACAGGTGCCGGAGGAGAACCTGTTAGCTGGCTTAACTATAAAACAGGTATCAAACATCTTTACTTCAGAATGGACGCTGATAATAAGCGAGCAACAATTGCCATTGAATTGCGTCACTCCGATCCTTTGTTGCAACAATATTATTTTGAAAAATTCGGGGAGCTTAAAAAACTACTTCAGCAAACAATAGGGGAGAGCTGGCAATGGGAACTGCATGCGATAGATGAAGACGCCAAACTGATTAGTCGTATTGGTACTACATTAAAAGGTGTAAATATTTTTGACACTGCGGATTGGCCCGCCATTATTTCGTTTTTAAAGCCACGAATGCAGGCATTAGAT